>NZ_CP128650.1:2315000-2391311 GCF_030644225.1 Selenomonas dianae
CGAAGGCGTCCAGCAGGCGCTTCTCAAGATGCTTGAGGGCAGCGTGGTGGAGTTCACGGCACGCGGACAGCGCAAGCACCCCGAGGCGCCGACGATCAAGGTGGACACAAAGAACATTCTCTTTATCGTGGGCGGCGCGTTCGTCGGCATCGAAAAGACGATTGCAAAGCGTCTCCGCAAGGGCAACGTCGCGATGGGTTTTGGCGCGGAGGTGCGCGGCAAAGAGGTGGAAAAGGAGTTTGACACGCTGATCCACCAGGTAACGCCCGAGGATCTGATGGAGTACGGCATCATCCCCGAGATCATCGGACGCCTGCCCGTGATCTGCACGCTCGAAACGCTCGACGAGGACGCACTGCTGCGCATCCTCACGGAGCCGATCAACGCACCCGTGCGCCAGTATGAGAAGCTGCTTGCGATGGACGGCGTGGAGCTCGTCTTTACGGAGGACGCGCTGCGTGCGGTCGCAAAGAAGGCAATCGAGCGCAAGACCGGTGCACGCAGTCTGAAGGGCATCATCGAGGAGGTCATGCTCGACGTGATGTTCGACATCCCGCGCGAGAGTGCGCCGCGCCGCGTCACCGTGACGAAGGAATGCATCACCGAGGGAGCCGCGCCGATCATCGAGAATGCGGCGGCGGGGTGAATTAAGGAAGCACTGATAAATTCAGCCACGCCATCTTAGCGCATCTTTTTTGCCCGCTTTTTGTCGGCAAATCCTCCACATAGCCCTTGCTATGCGTCCGGTTTGCCTCCTCAATCGGACAGAAAATCTACGCCAATCTGACGGACTTTATTTTATCAGCGATTCCTTAAGACTTGAAAAAGCAAAAAAAAAATGATATAATAACCATAGAAAGTCTGAATGTGTCATTTTAGGCCAAAAGAAAGAAAATCCCCTGCGCTTGGTAACCGCAGGGGTCTTTCTTTGCGACCGGTAATGTCGCGTCAGGCTGATGCCACAATGGCGGTTGCTTCTACCGCCTCAGCCTCTGCAAAATCAGTGCCCCGAGAATACTCCCGAGTACGCTGTTCAGCAGGAAAAGCAAAAAGTCTGTTAGTGTCATCTGATAGCCTCCTCCCCTAACCATATTGGCTTCGGTAAAGGCCGTGGCAGCTTCAGTATAGCACAAAACACACGAAAAAATCCCACTGCGCCCGATGAACGCAGTGGGATTTTTCGTATGCAGCTTTATCCGCGCACGAAGTCACCGTCCTCCTCCATGCGCCAGATCTCATCCGCCGAGCCTACGTGCGCGGCGAAGAGCAGGACGTTCGGGGCATCGCTTTTCTCGTAGAACGCGCTCGCCTCCGCCTCGGAGAGTCCGCCCTGCACCTTGCGGGCGATCAGGCGGTCACGCAGGAGTGCGGGCGGCACGTCGATGCGGAGGGTATAGTCGGCGAGGGGACGGAGATCGTGCCACGGCTCCTCATCAAGCAGCAACCAGTTTCCCTCGACGAGGAGGATGGGCGCGTCTGCGATGAGCGCATCTGGGACGACGTCGTGTATGCGGCGGTCATAAACGGGAAACGGGGTTGCCCCCTCCTTTGCCGCCGCGAGTTTCGCCGCAAGATGCGCCACGTCGAAGGTCTCGGGCGCACCCTTGATGGATTTCAGCGGCATCTCCAGACCGTCGCGCAGGATGCTATGCGACTCCAGATAACGGTTCGGATGGTGAAACCCGTCCATACCGAGTGCCTGAACGCGCATGAATTCCTCGTGTTCCTGCGCCAGCTGTGTGAGGAAGAGGAGGAGTGTGGATTTCCCCGTGGCGGGCGGTGCGGCGAGTAAGACGAGAATGCGCCGCGCCGCCGCACGCTGCATCTCCGTGAGACGGCGCAGCAGCGGCAGAAACAGGCCCTCCACCGTATCCGCGTTGTAGCGGATCCTCTGCGGCAGACCGTTCACCGTCATATCATAGGTTTGCCATCGCTTTTCATTCACTGCAATCCCTCCTTTATTTGTTATTGTAGCAGAAAAAAGAGTGCACCTCAAACGCGATGTTTGTGGTACACTCTCTGTCTGTTGCTCTTTAGTCCCTCATACGCGGCACGGTCATTGTCCCGAACGAGGTTTCCTTGCGGTGGCAGTGCGGGCACTCGTTCTCGATGAGCCCCGTGTAGCCGCAGACGGGGTCGCGGTCGACGGGGTGGTTGATGGAGAAGTAGCCCATGTTCGCATCGTGCATGGCGCGGACGACCTTCTCGAATGCCTTGACGTTCTTCGAGGGGTCGCCGTCCATCTCGATGTAGGCGATGTGCCCCGCATTCTCAAGCGCGTGGTACGGCGCCTCGATGCAGATCTTGTCATAGGCGCTGATGTCGTAGTAGACGGGGACATGACTGGAGTTCGTCATGTAGGAGCGATCGGTGACACCCGGAACGATGCCGTACGCCTTCTTGTTCGCACGCTGGAACTGCCCCGCCGTGCTCTCCGCCGGCGTGCCGAACGTTGACCAGTTGCGGTGCTCCGCCTCGGTGTACGCATCGGTGCGCTCCCTCATGTGTCCGACGATCTTCAGCCCGAGCTCCTGCGCCGCCGCACTCTCACCGTGGTGCTTGCCCGTGAGTGCGACAAGGCACTCGGCAAGGCCGCAGAAACCGATGGAGTACGAAGCGTGTTTGAGAAGATCCCGAATCGAGTCGACGGGGCTCATCTTTTCGCTGTCCAGCCAGACGCCCTGTCCCATGAGGAACGGATAGTTGTAGACGTGTTTTTCCTCGATGATCTTCGAGCGGTCGAGCAGGTAGTCGTGGCAGAGGTCGATGTAGTGATCGTACAGCTCCCAGAACTTATCGAGGTCGCCCTTTGCCTCCAGTGCGAGCTTCGGCAGGTTGATCGTGGTAAAGGAGAAGTTGCCGCGACTGCCCGACTGCTCGGGGCCGTTGACGTTGCTCATGACGCGCGTGCGGCAGCCCATTGTGGCGACATAGCTGTTGTAGTCCCCCGGCTTGTAGTACTGAAGGTTGTACGGCGCGTCGAGGTTGACGAAGTTCGGGAACAGGCGGCGTGCGCTGACGCGGCAGGCTTCGATAAAGAGGTCGTAGTTCGGATCCTCTGGGTTGTAGTTGACACCCGCCTTGAGCTGAAAGACGGAGATCGGGAAGATCGCCGTCTCACCGTTGCCAAGCCCGCTCCAAATGGCATTTAAGACCTCGCGGACGACAAGCCGCCCCTCGGGCGATGTGTCCATGCCGTAGTTGATGGAGCTGAACGGCACCTGTGCGCCCGCGCGGGAGTGCAGCGTGTTAAAGTTGTGGATGAGCGCCTCCATCGCCTGATGGGTCTCCTCCTCGACGCTCTCACACGCGAGCTGATAGACGGTGCGTGCATCCGCCTCCATTTCCTGCGCCACGGGGGTCTCGAACGCCGCGCTGTAGACGGCGTGCAGGGCACGCAGGAGCTCGGCACGCGCCTTCTCCGCGCGTTCGTCGTCCTGCTTTTCCGCGTAAATGCAAACGGCAAAGTCGAGCTCCTCACGCAGTGCCTTTTTGAATGCGTCGTGTGTGAAATGCCCGCGTCCGAGACGGTAGAGCAGTGCCTTCCACGCCTCCTCCACAACCGCCTTGCGGAACGACTTTTTCACGCCGTCCGCCATCGCATAGTCAAATGCGTTGATGCTCTGCCCGCCGAACATATCGTTCTGGTTCGACTGGATGGCGATGCACGCGAGGCTCGCGTACGCGCGGATGGAGTTTGGCTCACGCAGGAAGCCGTGTCCCGTGGAGAAACCGCCGCGGAACAGTTTGAGCAGGTCGATCTGGCAACAGTTGAACGTGATGAGTGAGAAGTCCTTGTCGTGAATGTGGATGAAGTTCTCGCGGTCGGCAGCAGCGTAACGCTCGTCGAGGACGTAGTTGTCGACAAAGTGCTTCGCGCCCTCCGCGCCGAGTTTGAGCATGATGCCCATGGACGCGTCGGTGTTGATGTTCGCATTGTCCCGCTTGAGGTCGGAGTCGACGGCATCCGCGAAGAAGATGTCGCGGTAGCTCGCCATGAGGTGTTTCTGTGCAAGGCGGCGCTGCGCGTGCCGCTGGCGGTAGGTGATGTAGCGGCGGGCGATGTCGTGGAAGCCGTGCACAAGCAGCTGCTTTTCGACGAGATCTTGGATCTCCTCGACGCTGATCTCCGTGCGGTCGCCGAACGCCTCCTCTACGGCGTTTGTCACCGCGTCGATCTCGATGCCCGTCATCGGGTGAACGTACTCCTTGCTCGCCGCCGCGATCGCATTGCGAATCTTCGCACGGTCATAGGGGACGGCGTGTCCTGCACGCTTCGTTACGGTCGTCACTGTCATATTTTGAGCTCCTTATACTATATCTTGTGGTTCGTGTTTGATGGTACGGAAGATATTGTAACAGAGGAGAGAGATGTTGGCAAGGAGATTTTTAGGGTTTTGTTGTAGAATGCGTATTGATGAAACATAACGCTGCCATGCAGTGCTCCGTAGCAAACCCTAGTGGAGCAAACGGAGAAAAGTGTGCGACCCGCCCCCTGCGGATTTTGACCGTCCAAGCGAAGCGCGTTTGAAATCCGCAGGTATTTCGGCGGACGAGCACACGACCGCTTGCGCAACGAGGGTTCTGCGAGGAGTACGCATGGCAAACACACCATTCTCCCTTTGCTTATCTTTCTCTCATGGTATATAATGGAGAAATATTCTACAGACAAAGGAAGGAACGTCATGAACGACAATACAACAGCAGTCAGCTCCCGCCGCAAGATCATCCTGAGCGGCATTCAGCCCACCGGCACATTCACCCTCGGCAACTATCTCGGGGCGGTGAAGAACTGGCGGCACCTGCAGGAGGAGTATGACTGCTATTATTTTGTCGCCGATCTGCACGCGCTGACGGTCTACCACGATCCCGCCGAGCGCCGCAGGGCGAGCCGTGCGGCGTTTGCACTGCTGCTCGCGTGCGGGCTCGCCCCCGACCAAAGTCTCGTCTTTATCCAGAGCCATGTCCCCGCGCACGCGCAGATGGGATGGATGCTCTCGTGTCTCAGCCCGTTCGGCGATCTCTCGCGCATGACGCAGTTCAAGGACAAGTCCGCGAAGCATCCCGAGGACATCAACGCGGGGCTATTCACATATCCGGCGCTGATGGCGGGTGACATCCTGCTCTATCAGGCGGACTATGTGCCCGTCGGCGCGGATCAGACGCAGCACCTTGAGTTCACGCGCAATGTCGCGGCACGGTTCAACCATGTGTACGGCGAGACGTTCCGTCTGCCCGAGGGGTACTACCCGAAGGCGGGCGCACGCGTCATGAGCCTCCAAGACCCCACGGCAAAGATGAGCAAGTCGGACGAGAATGCAAAGGCGACGATCTACATCCTCGACGATGAGAAGACGATCCTCAAAAAGTTCAAGTCCGCCGTGACGGACAGCGCGGCAGAGGTCGCGTTCCGCGAGGGCAAAGACGGCATCAACAACCTAATGACAATCTACGCCGCCGTCACGGGCAAAACGATGGAGGAAATCACGGCGGAGTTCGCAGGAAAAGGCTACGGCGACTTCAAGACCGCCGTCGGCACGGTGGTCGCGGACGAGCTGCGCCCGGTGCGTGAGAACTACGCGCGCCTGATGGAAGACAAGGCGTATCTCGATGCGGAGATTGCAAAGGGCGCGGAGCGTGCCGCGCACATCGCGGAGAAGACGCTGCGGAAAACGATGCGGAAGATGGGTCTGTGCTGATGAACGCGCGAGGAGGAACTGCACCGCGCACGGCAGGAAGTGACGGCGCACATCGCGTGACCCGCGCCGTTATTCTCGCGGCGGGACGCGGCTCGCGGCTCGCACCGCTGACGGATACGCTGCCGAAGCCGCTCGTCCCCGTCAGCGGCGTGCCAATCATCGCGACCATTCTCGATGCGCTTCATGCAGCGGGGATTTCGTCGATAACACTGGTACGTGGCTATCGCGGCGAGGCGTTCAACGCGCTCCGCGAAACGTACCCACAGATCGCATTTCTCGACAATCCCGACTGGGAAACGAGCAACAACATCTCGTCCATCACCCTCGCGGGGCGTGCGGGACTTCTGGAGGACAGCTATGTGATCGAGGGCGATCTCTACCTCGCCAATCCCGCCATCATCACACCCACGCAGACGCGCACGAACTACATCGCGTTTCCTGTCGAATCGACGGACGACTGGTGTTTTGACACGGATGCGAGCGGGAAAATCACGCACATTGATACGGCGAGCGACCATCCGTGCCATCAGATGCTCGGGCTGTCCTACTGGACGGCGGCGGACGGAGCGCGGCTGGCAGACTGTGCGAATGCGCTCTACGCCGAGGAGCAGTATCGTCAGCTCTACTGGGACGAGATTGCGTTGAAATACTATCTGCCAGAGTTCTCCATCCACATACGGGAGTGTACGCGGGAGGACGTGTGGGAGATTGATACGGTGGAGGAGCTGCGGGCATTGGAGGAGCAGATGAAGTATATGGGTTGAATGTTATGGGGCTTCGTCAAACGTTACGGACGTGCGAGCTCCTCGCAGAGCCCTCGTTACGCACCGTAAAACGAAAGGGCTTCGTCAAATGTTACGGACGTGCGATGCCCGACGCAAATGGGGAGGATAACGGTGAAGCGTCAGGAGGGTCTCTGCCGGGAAGGCGGTGCGTTCCCCTGTAGCAAACCTAGTGAAGCAAGCGGAGAAAAGGGTACGTTCTGCCCCCTGCGGATTTCTACCGTTCAAGCGAAGCGCGTTTGAAATCCGCAGGTATTTCGGCAGATAAGTGCCCGACCGCTTGCGTAACGAGGTTCTGCGAAGGGGATGCACCGCAGGAATCAACGAAATGGACGAGAGGGAAAATCTATGAAACGTGTATACACCTGCTTCTGCACCGACATCATCCACGCAGGGCATCGCAACCTCCTGCGTGCGGCGGCGGAGCTGGGCGAGGTGACGGTCGGCGTGCTCTCCGATGCGGAGATGGTGCGCTACAACCGCTTTCCGACCAAGACGCTCGCGGAGCGCATAGAGATGATTCGCGCCCTGCCCGATGTCGCGGAGGTTGTCGTGCAGGAGCACATCATGTACGACGAGATCCTTGACCGTCTGCGCCCCGACTACGTCGTGCACGGGAGCAACTGGGCGCAGGGGCCCGAGTCCTCCATCCGCAAGAACGTCCTCGCCTGCCTCGCACGCTATGGCGGCGAGCTGATCGAGCCGCCGTACACAGAGAACGCCGAGGTGCGCAACATCGACTGGCGGATGCGCGAACAGCTCGCCATGCCCGAGGCGCGGCGCGGACGGCTGCGCCGCCTCCTCTCCATCGTCCCCATCGTTAAGACCATCGAAGTACACAACGGGCTGACGGGGCTGATTGCCGAAAAGACGGTTGTGGAGAACGACGGCGGCCTCGACCAGTTCGACGCGATGTGGGTCTCAAGCCTCTGTGATTCGACCTCACGCGGCAAGCCCGACATCGAGCTGGTCGATCTCTCCGACCGCATCCAGACCATCAACGAGGTCATGGAGGTGACAACGAAGCCCATCATCCTCGACATGGACACGGGCGGCACAGCGGAGCATTTCGCCTACAACGTCCGCACACTGGAGCGCATCGGCGTGTCCGCCGTCATCATCGAGGACAAGACGGGCGCAAAGCGCAACTCCCTCTTCGGCACGGAGGTCGCGCAGACGCAGGATAGCATCGAGAACTTCTCCGAGAAGATCGCTGCGGGCAAGGCGGCACAGCGGACAGAGGAGTTCATGATCATCGCACGCATCGAGAGCCTGATTCTGGAAAAAGGATTGGCGGACGCACGCGAACGCGCGGAGGCCTACGTTGCGGCGGGCGCGGACGGCATCATGATCCACTCGCGTGCGAAGTCCCCCGACGAGGTCATTGCGTTCTGCGATGCGTTCCACACACAGCATCCGAACGTCCCCATCGTCGCCGTTCCCTCCTCCTACAACACAATCACGGAGGCACAGCTCGCAGCGCACGGCGTACGCATCGTCATCTACGCGAACCAACTCACGCGGGCGGCATTCCCCGCCATGGAGGGCGCGGCACGCTCCATCCTCACACACCACCGCGCACACGAGATCGACAGCACGCTGCTGCCGATCAAGGACATCATCCGACTGATTGATGTCATGTAATTGGGGGGCTTTGTTTCTATTGTATGTTATGTATCGGAGATGAACCATGAACATCAAACGCAACATTCTCCTCAATCCCGGTCCTGCGACCACCACGGACACCGTCAAGGCGGCGCAGCTCGTCCCCGACATCTGCCCGCGCGAGCGGGAGTTCGGGCAGCTGATGCGCGATCTCGGCAGCAATCTGTTAAAGGTCGTCCACGCGAATGAAGCGGAGTGGACGACCGTCCTTTTCTGCGGCTCGGGCACGATCTGCATGGACGCGTGCGTCAGCTCGCTCATCCCTGCGGACGGAAAACTCCTCATCGTCAACAACGGGGCGTATTCCGCGCGGGCGGCAGAGATGGCGCGCGCCTACGCCGTTCCGCATATCGACCTACAGTTTCCGATTGACGGGCTGCCCGACCTCGAACTGGTGGAGCGCACGCTCATCGAGCACCCCGACATCACCGCCGTCTACACAACGCATCAGGAGACGGGTACAGGCATCCTGAACCCCGTGCGGGAGATCGGCGCATGCGCCCACGCACACGGGGCACTCATGATCGCAGACACGATCTCGACCTACGCGATGATTCCGTTCACCGTGAACGAAATGAACATCGACGTGTGTATGTCCTCGGCGCAGAAGGGCATCCAAGGTATGACGGGACTTTCATACGTCCTTGCCAAAAAATCCGTGCTGACTGCCGCAAAGTCCTATCCCGTGCGCTCGTACTACACGAATCTCGTCATGCAGTATGAGGGATTCGAGCAGACGGGCGAGATGCGCTTTACCCCGCCCGTGCAGACCGTCTATGCAGCAAAGCGTGCGCTCGCCGAATACTTCGCCGAGGGCGCGGCGAAAAAATGGGCACGCCATACGCGCACAATCAACGCCATCCACGAGGGTCTTGCGGCGCTCGGGCTAACGGAAGCGATTCCCCGCGAAATCCAGTCGGGGCTCGTCGTTGCGGTGGAATACCCTGCGAACTTTGACTTTATGCGCGTCCATGACTACTGCTACGAGCGCGGCTATACGATCTACCCCGGCAAGATGCAGACCGCATCGACATTCCGCCTCTGTGCGCTTGGTGCGATTGACGAAGCGGACATCCGAGGCTTCTTCCGCGTGTTTGAGGAAGCGCTGAAGGCTTAGGGGGATCCCCCCGTACGGTACGGGGGAGGAATCGCTTGCGTAACGAGGGGTCTGCGAGGCGTATCGCCTCGCAAAAACGAAAGGACATCATGACGGACGATTTCACCGTATTTTGGCAGAACAATGCGCGGGCGCAGGAGCTTTTTGACGACCTCCTCGCACGCGCGGAGCGAAATGCCTATGACGACGACTTCCTCGCCGCACTCGCCGCCTATCGGGAGGCGGAGTGTCTTTTGAGGGGGGGCACAGATGCGCCAAACGCGGACATCTTCGCGGCGGAGTATCTGCTCGCGCAGGGGGAGGCGGAGGACGCCGCGCTCTGCGGGGAACGCGCCTTTCGCAGCCGCCCCGTCGAGCCGCGTGTCTGGCGCGTGCTCGCACGTGCCTATGCTGCGCTCGGACGCTATGCGGATGCCCTCATCATGCAGGGCTATCCGCTGAACTTCTTCAAAGTCCCGATCTCCCTTGATATGCCTGCCTCTGTGCTGACCCCCGCGACCCTCGACCGGCTCTCGCGTGCAACGGGCAAGGCGGCCTATGCGCCCTATGCACTCAGCCGCATGACCTACACCGCCGAGACGGGGCTGACTGCCCGTTCGACGGTGTTCTTCGAGGAGTTTCTGCCCGTCTCGGAGCATATCGCACCGCATTACTACGTCGGCGCATACACGGATCAGGAGATACATGGCAACAAACGATGGCTGATGAACGCGATCCGAAACGTGCCGGGGCTTGCCGAGAATGTCGGTGGAGACTTCACGTTCGACATCATGCGCGGCACACGCGCATCGGGAGAGGTGTGCATTGACATCGCAGAGGGTGCGCAGGCAATTATTCCGATCTACGGCACGGCGGACGGACAGTCTCTCACGGCACAGTCGGAGACGGTATGCGACGACATCCGTCTGAATCCTGCAACGCCGAATTTTTTCCGTCTGGATGAGACGACACACTTCCGCTCCGACGCAGACGTCATTATCGGTACGCCAATTCACCTCGGACACAGCCCCGCACGCCGAAAACTCGTCCTCAACATTCTTGTGGATGCCCTTCCGTGGACGCTGCTGCGCACGGACTTCGCGTCGCACATGCCCGCTACAGCGCATTTCTTTGCACGTGGCACGATCTTTGATCGGCACTTTTCGGTATGCGAGTACACCTATCCCTCGCTCCCGACCATCGAGACGGGGATGTACCCGCACCATACGGGCATCTTCAACGAATGGGCGGCGATTGAACTGGATCCGACCTTCGTCACCATTGCCGAGCGGGCGCGTGCATCGGGCTATGCCACAGCGAATCTCATGAGCGAGGGCATCGGCATATGGAACGGTACGTCGCGCGGCTATGACCGTCTGCTGGTCACCCCCTACCGCACGCTCGCCTATGAGGGCGTGGAGCGCACGATCCGCTATCTCGACGGCTGCGGCGCGGCGGATCACTTCATCTTTCTGCATTTCAACGACGTGCACCCTTGGAGCAGCGAGCTGTTCCAGATCTCTACCGCCGCGCAAATGGAGCTGTCGCTCGCGGGTCGGCTCGCGGGTGAAAAGAAAAAAATACCCAGCCCCTACTTGCGCCCGAGTGCATTTTACCAAACCGCATTTTGGCAGGCGGTACACGATACGGATCGCGCACTCGGCGCACTGTTCTCCTATATCGAGCAGCACTATGCAGAGGGAGAATATCTCGTGAATCTGTACTCCGATCACGGCGTACCGATCTTCAGTGCGGAACACTATATCGTGGATACCCATATGACAGGTGCGGCATGGATGATGCGTGGGGCGGGCGTACCGGCGGGGATCGTCGCGGACGAACTGACGAGTGCAGTCGATATTTACCCGACGCTTGCCCACCTCTGCGGCTTTCCCGTGGGGGAGAATGTGGACGGCGTGCTCCCGCGTCTTTTTGGTGGCACGGGACGCGACATCGCCTACAGCAACTCGCTCTATCCGCTCAAACCCTACTTCCTCGCGGCGCGATCGCGTACCCATACGTTCTGTTTGGAAACCGAGAATGTTGCCGCCATCAACGGAACAGTCGATCTCGCGCGTGCTACGGCCGCTATCTATCCGAACGCACACGAACGCGAGGAGGGCAGTGCGGTAGACAGCCCCGCACTGCGGGCGTTCTTCTATCCGCGTGTCCGCGCATTTTTGCAGGGGATTGGGAGCAATGGCGAGCAGTTCCCCCCACCGAAGGAGATATAGCATGACGGACGATTTCAGCGTATTTTGGCGAAACAACGAACGCGCCCGCATACTTTTTTACGCACTTCTCACCCATGCGGCGAGCGTAGGCTATGACGACGACTTCCTCGCCGCACTTGCCGCCTATCGGGAGGCGGGCGGCACGGCGGCGCACGCGGACATCTTCGCGGCGGAGTATCTGCTCGCGCAAGGGGAGGCGGAGAATGCCGCGCTCTGCGGGGAGCGAGCCTTTCGCAGCCGCCCCGTCGAGCCGCGCCTCTTAGACGTGCTCGCACGTGCCTATGCCGCGCTCGGACGCTATGCGGATGCCCTCGTCATGCAGGGACGTGCGGCAAAGCTCACGGGACGCCCGCTCACGACGGACTGTCCGCCCGCGCTGCTGACAGGAGAGGTGCTCGACCGCCTGTCCGTTGCGATGGGCAAGCCGAGCTATGCGCCGATGGCACTGTCCCGCATGAGCTACGATGCCGCAGCGGGCTTCACGGCACGCGAGGGAGTATTTGCTGGCGAATTCCTCCCGCAGGAGACGGACATCCACCCCCCCTACTATGTGGCGACGTATACGGAGCAGGAGCAGCAGGGCAACAAGGCATGGCTGCTCCATACCATCGAGGATGCCAAGGGCTTTGCCGAGAACGTCGGCGGCGAGTTCGTCTACGATCTCATCCGTGCCCGACGTGCGCCGGGACGCGCCGAGATCACGCTCGCGGCGGGACAGGAGATCGTGCTCCCCGTGCTCGGGGTACAGGGATTTCAGCGGCTCCACGTAAAGACGGACAGCCTCGAAAAGGATACGCCGCTCAGCCCCGCCACGCCGAATTTCTTCCGTCTCACGGAGCGCACGACGCTCTCCTCCGATCACGCCTTCCTCGTCGGTACGCCGATCTCCGTCGGCCACAGCCCGCAGCGCCGCCCACTCGTGCTGAATCTCCTCGCCGACGCGCTCCCGTGGGAAATCCTCGGCGCGCATTTCGCGGAGTGGATGCCGAACACGGCGCGGTTCTTTGCACGCGGCGTGATCTTCGATCAGCATTTCTCCGTGTCCGAGTACACCTATCCCTCGCTCCCGACCATCGAGACGGGGATGTACCCGCACCACAGCCACATCTTCAACGACAAGATCGCCATCTCCCTGCCGCCGGAGTATGTAACGCTCTCCGAGCGGATGCGGACGCTCGGCTATGCGACGGCGAGCCTCATGGGGGACGGCATCGGTGTCTACAACGGCACGACGCGCGGCTACGACCGCCTCATCGTCTCAGGTTACCGCACGCTCGCCTACGAGGGCGTGGAGCGCACGATCCGCCATCTCGACGGGATGCGCGATGTGGATCACTTCATCTTTCTGCATACGGCGGACGTCCATCCGTGGCCGTACCCGCTCTTTCAAGTCACGGCAAGCGTACAGGCACGCCTGCCGCTCGCGGAGCGTCTCTCGGGTGCGGAGGACGGTGTGCCGAGCCCCTATCTGCGGACGACACCGCTCGCCGACGCAACGTGTCGGCAGGGCATCCGCGATCTCGACCGTGCGCTCGGGACGCTCTTTTCCTATCTCGAAGAAAACTATGCGGAGGGGGAGTATCTCGTCAATCTCTACTCCGATCACGGCGTACCCGTATTCAGCAAAGATCACTACATTGTCAGCCCGGATATGACGCACGCCGTATGGATGATGCGCGGGGCGGGCGTGCCTGCGGGGATCGTCGCGGACGAACTGACGAGTGCGGTCGATATGTACCCGACGCTCGCACACCTGTGCGGCTTTCCCGTGGGGGACAGCGTGGACGGCGTGCGTCCGCGTCTTTTTGGCGGCACGGGACGCGACATCGCCTACAGCAACTCGCTCTATCCGGGACGCACCTACTGTCTGCGGGCACGCACGCGGACGCATACCTTCCATCTGGAGACCGAGGACGGTGTCGCACCGAACGGGACGGTCGATCTCGCGCGTGCCGTGACCGCCATCTATCCGCGCACACATGAGGGCATCGCAGGATATGAGGTGGACAGCCCCGCGCTGCGTGCGTTCTTCTATCCGCGTGTCCGCGCATTTTTGCAGGGGATCGGGAGCAACGGCGAGCAGTTCCCCCCACCGAAGGAGATATAGCATGACGGACGATTTCAGCGTGTTTTGGCAAAACAACGAACGCGCCCGCACGCTCTTTTACGAACTTTTGGAACGGTCAGAGCGTGCCGCCTATGACGACGACTTCCTCGCACGCCTTGCGGCATATCGGGAGGCGGAGTGTCTTTTGAGGGGGGGCATGGATGCACCAAATGCGGACATATTCGCCGCACGCTATCTCCTCCATCACGGAGACGCAGAGGCGGCGATCGTCTGCGGCAGGCGTTCCTTGCTCCGACACGCCGTGAACCATGCCGCATGGGATGTGCTCATCCGTTCCTATGAGGCGCTCGGCCGTTATGGGGAAGCGCTCGTGATGCAGGGATATGCGGCGAGCCTCCATCCGATGCCGTTCTCCATCGAGGGCTATCCGGCGGAGGCAATGACGGGCGATGTGCTCGATCGCCTGTCCGTCGTTATGTCCCGCCCCGCATCTGCCCCGACGGCGGTGCGGATGTCCTATGATCCGGAAAAGGGCATCACCGCCGCAGGCGGGGTCTTTGTCGGCGAACATCTCCCCGCAGATACACATACCCCTCCCTACTATGTCGGCGTATACGCAGAACAGGGGATGCAGGGGGACAGGGCATGGATGATGAGCGTCCTCCAAAATGCGCCGGGGGTCTTGCCCTTTGGTGCGGGAGATTTCGTATTTGACATCATGCGCGGTACGCGTGCCCCCGGTACGGCGCACATCGATCTCGCACCGGGGCAGAAGGTAGTCCTCCCCGTCATCGGGACGGTGGTGCCCGTTCCCGGTGTGCACACGCCGCAGCACCTCCGCATCACCACGCCTTCCTTCCACGCATTCGGATGGCTCAACGGTGCGACGCCGAATTTCTTCCGTCTCAACGAGACGACGGATTTCGCGTCCAAGGAATCCTTTATCGTCGGCACCCCCATCCACATCGGTCACAGCCCGCAGCGGCGGCGTCTTGTCCTGAACATTCTCGCCGACGCGCTGCCGTGGCAGGTGCTGCGCAATTCGTTTGCCGCCGCGATGCCGCAGACGGCACGCTTTTTCGCACGCGGGACGATCTTCGACCGGCATTTTTCTGTGGCGGAGTACACCTATCCGTCGTTTGCCACGATCGAAACGGGGATGTATCCCCAGCACAGTCAGATCTTTCACAGCAACGTCCACGTCTCCCTCCGCACGGAGTATGTGACGCTCGCGGAGCGGATGCGGGAGCTCGGCTATGCGACGGCAAATCTCATGGGGCTTGGCGACGGCATATACAACGGTGTCACGCGCGGCTATGACCGTCTGCTGATCGCGTCCTACCGCCAGCAGAACTACGAAGCGGTCGCGCGGGTCATCCGCCATCTTGAGGGGCTTGGCGATGCCGATCATTTCATCCTCATCCACTCAGGCGATGTGCATCCGTTCCCCTCTCCGCTGTTCCAGTATGGCACGGCGGCACAGGCGCATCTGCCGCTGCGGCCGCGCCTGACGGAGCTCGTCAATGCGCCGCCCAGTCCCTATCTGATCGGGAGTCCCTTGAACCAGGAGGCATTCCGTCTCGGCGTACGTGAGCTCGACCGCACGCTCGGGATGCTCTTTGCCTATCTGGAGGAGAACTACGCCCCCGAGGACTACCTCGTGAATCTCTACTCCGATCACGGGGTCTCTATTTTCAGCGAACATCCTCACATCGTCGATCCGCTCCTCACGGGTGCAACGTGGATGATGCGTGGCGCAGGGGTGCCCGAAGGGGTGGTCACGGACGAGCTGACAAGCCCCGTTGACATCTATCCTGCGCTCGCCCACCTCTGCGGCTTTCCCGTGGGAGAGAATGTGGACGGTGTTCTGCCGCAGGTCTTTGGGGGGACGGGACGCGACATCACGTTCAGCAACTCGCTGTACCCCGGCAAGCCTTACTTCCTCACGGCACGCACGCAGACGCATAGTTTCTGTCTGGAGACCGAGGACGGTGTCGCACCGAACGGGACGGTCGATCTCGCGCGTGCCGTGACCGCCATCTATCCGCGCGCACATGAGCGGGAGGCGGGCTGCGAGGTGGACAGCCCCGCGCTGCGGGCGTTCTTCTATCCGCGCGTCCGCGCATTTTTGCAGGGGATCGGGAGCAACGGTGAGCAGTTCCCCCCACCGAAGGAGATATAGCATGACGGACGATCTCAGCGTGTTTTGGCAAAATGATACACGTCTCCATGATCTCTTTTCCGCGCTGTGCGCACGCTGTGAAAGAGACGCATACGACGACGACTTCCTCGCACGCCTTGCGGCATATCGGGAGGCGGAGTGTCTTTTGAGGGGGGGCACGGATGCACCAAATGCGGACATCTTCGCCGCACGCTATCTCCTCCATCACGGAGATGCACAGGCGGCGCTCATCTGCGCCGAGCGCGCCTATGCACTGCGTCCCGTGAACTATGAGGTGTGGAAGCTCCTCGCCGCGATCTACGTGCGGCTCGGGCGTACGGCGGACGCACTCACGATGTACGGGAACGCCTACAGCATTTACTTCGCGCCCGAAATTCCTGCGGAGCTCATACGGCAGGGCGGCACGGAAGGCCGCGCCCGTCTCACGGTTGCACTGGGCTGCGGCAATTTCGCCCCTCTCGCAAAGGCTCGCGTCTCCATGAACGGCGACGACCCTGCTTTTCAGACCGACATCTTTCTGGGCGAGCCGCTGCCGCTCACCCCGCCGCCGCAGGCACAACGCTTCTGGGTGGCGTGCTATACGGACAACTCCTTTCTCTCCGACCACACGTTTTTGGCAGAGGAACTTCGGCACACGGATGTATTTTATCGGTGCGGGCATCGTGATTTCTGGTTTCAGCTCCAACAGGCGGTGGAGGTGCGCGGTACGGTGGAGGTCAACGTCCCGGAGGGGAGCGAGGTCGTCCTCCCCGTCGCCGGTACGGAGCACCTGCAGGAGCTGACCGTGGAAACGCAGCATATGCCTGCACGAACGGCATATCTCGGAACGTGCGCATTCAGCCATTTCCGCCTGTCCGAGACGACGCGTCTCACGGCTGCGACGGATGCGCCGTATGCGGTCGGCACGCCGATCCGCCTCGGGCACAGCCCTGCGCGAAAAAAACTCGTGCTGAACATCCTCGTGGACGGGCTGTCGTGGAACATCGCGCAATCCTACTTTCCGGAGATGATGCCGAACATCGCGCGGTTCTTTGCACACGGCGTGATCTTCGATCAACATTTCTCTGTCTCCGAGTACACCCATCCCTCGCTGCCCACCATCGAGACGGGGCGTTATCCGCATCATACGATGGTCTTCAACGATAATGACAGTCACGAACTGCCGCTCGCGTTCAAGACCCTCTCGGAATGTATGGCGGATCTCGGCTACTATACCACCGCGCCGTCGGCGTCGAGTGACAACGTCTACTGCGGAGCGATGCGCGGGTATCGGCAGCTCAACATCTCCTCATGGAAACAGCCCGCGCTCGATGCGGCGGATCGTGCGATCATGCAGCTGGAAGCCTTTGACGAGGCGGATCAGTTTCTCTTTTTGCACATCAGCGACGTACATCCGTGGAATGCGGCGGGGTTCAAGTTCCACCCGTCACTGGAAGCCCATCTGCCCCTCGCACAGCGGCTTTTCGAGGCGGATGCGCACGTGCCGAGCGTCCGTCTGCCGAAGCTGTTCGTCTATCAGGAGCAGTTTCGGCAGGGTCTGCGCAAAGCAGATCGGAACATCGCCCCCCTCCTCCGCTATATCGAGGAGCACTACGCCGAGGAGGAGTACATCGTAAACCTCTACGCCGACCACGGGAACTCCGTATTCGCCGCACCAACCGCAGGTGTCGCGGACAGCCTCGGCACAGATGCCCCACACACAGAGCCGGTGGATATAATTTCCGCAAATGCGACCCGCGCCGTCTGGATGGTGCGGGGGGCGGGCGTGCCGCACGGCATTGTCGCGAAGGAACTCACGAGCAGTGCGGACATCTACCCGACCCTCGGCGCACTCTGCGGCTTCCCCGTCGCAGAGGACATCGACGGGAACCTCCCCGCCGTCTTTGGCGGTACGGCACGGGATGCCGCCGTCAGTATGTCCATGTTTCCGGGGCAGACATTCAAGCTCGCCATACGCACGCAGCAACACGCGCTGCGCCTTGAGACGCGGGGTGTCGTCGATGAGGACGGGACGGTGGATTTTGCGGGAGCAAAGACCGCCATCTACCCGCGCGCCCACGAATGCGAGGAGGGCTGCGAAATCGACAGCCCCACTCTGCGTGCGTTCTTCTACCCGCGCGCACGCGAAATCGCACGGGAGATTGCAAACAACGGCGACCGATGGCCGGCGATGCGCGCGGCACGTCCGCAGTGGTTCGGGGAGGAGTAGGGTTCTGCGCGGAGTTCTGTGTTCACGCGGGGGATGCGGCGCAAGGATCGTGCTATGGGTGGTATGTTTGGCATGGGTGGTACGTTCCGTGTTCACGCGAGGGATGCGGCGCAAGGATCCACAACATATCGTGACATGGGACAAAGGAACCGAACTGCGATGGAAAGGTAAAAAGGGAGAGCGTATGAACGTCAATGATTTTCTCTCTGCGCTCGGCGCAGAGTTCTTTACGGGTGTCCCCGATTCGAAGCTGCGTCCGCTCGTCGATCATCTCATGGACACCTACGGCGCGCACAGTCCTGCGCACGTCATTGCCGTGAATGAGGGCAGTGCGGCGGCGCTCGCGGCGGGCTATCACCTCGCGACGGGCAAGACGCCGCTCGTCTACCTCCAGAACAGCGGGCTCGGCAACCTCGTGAATCCGCTGCTCTCGCTGCTGCACGAGGAGGTCTACGGCATCCCGTGCATCTTCGTCGTCGGCTGGCGCGGCGAACCGGATCGGCACGACGAGCCGCAACACCTCGTGCAGGGACGTTTATCCGTGCCACTTCTTGCGACAATGGGTGTGCAGACATTCGTCCTAACGAGGGAGACGGCGGCGGCAGAGGTCGCGGCTTGGAGGGAGGAGATGCGCCCCCGGCTTGCGGCGGGCGGACAGTGCGCCATCCTCGTGCGGGACGGTGCGCTCACGTATCCGAAGCGCACGTATGGAAATGCGTATGCGCTGCGCCGTGAAGAGGCGATCGCACACATCCTCGATGCGGCGGGCGACGCTGCCATCGTCGCCACCACGGGCAAGACGGGACGCGAACTCTTTGAACTGCGCGAGGCACGCGGCGCGGATCACGCGCACGACTTCCTCACCGTCGGCTCGATGGGACACGCCTCCGCCCTCGCGCTCGGCATCGCCCTCCATCAGCCGCAGCGGCGCGTCGTCGTACTTGACGGTGACGGTGCGGCGCTGATGCACATGGGCGCACTCGCGACCATCGGCGCAGCGGCTCCAAAAAATCTCGTACACATCCTCCTCAACAACGAGGCGCACGAGAGTGTCGGCGGCGCACCGACGGCGGCGGGCAGCGTCAGCTTCCCCGCCATCGCCGCCAATGTCGGCTACCATGTCCTCCCCACCGCGCAGACGGCGCAGGAACTCACGAATTCCCTCGCGCAACTCTCCGGCACCCGTACGCTCACCTTCCTTGAGGTAAAGACCGCCATCGGATCACGCGCAGATCTCGGACGGCCGACCACCACGCCGCACGCGAACAAGGAGGCTCTGATGCGGACGCTGCGCGGATAACGCAACCACTGACACGTACACGAAAAGCCGCATTCGCTCTTATGAACGAATGCGGCTTTTCGTATGTAACCGCCCATTCCCACAAATGAGCAGTTGAGATAAAAATTGACCAATCATCATGGAAAGATGCCGTCATAGGACGTTTCTTTCTGTTTTTATTATAGCAATTCACGTGGCGTTTGACAAGTCATAATACATAGAAGCGGATGCGGCTTTTTTTGTATTTCGGAAAATGCGTTTGCACTTTGATCTGCTTGCGTTTATAATAGAATTGAAACGTCCTTAGGCGGGAGCAATCTCGCGGCGGTGTCTTTCCCCCGAAAGGGGGGTGAGTGAGATGTCTGAAATCGGTGCGATTTTGTTGTTAATCGTTGCCACCGGCTACATTCTCGCGATAACCAAAAAGTAACCGCCCACTCTGCCAAGTGAGCGGTTGTTCAAAAACAATTCGCAACTTCGGAAAGATGCCGTCATAGGACGTTTCTTTCTGTTTTTATTATAGCAATTCACGCGACGTTTGACAAGTCATCATCAAGATTTCTCCCGCACAAGCCCCATCGCCAGCTCTGCGTTGTGTGCGGCGAGAGTGCGCATCCGTGCGAGGAGGTCGGCATTCGCCGCCGTGAATGTACTGCGTGCCGCCCACTTGCGGCGCACCTCCTTGAGGACGCTCGCGGTGGTGATGTCCTGCAGATCATTGACGGGTTTCTCGCCGATGGAGCGGAGGAAGCGATCGACCTTCGGGTCATACGAGATGCCGATCATGGGCACGCCCATGACCCCCGCGAAGATGAGCGCGTGCAGGCGCACGCCGATCATGAGATCCATGTTCGCGACGAGGGAAAGAAGCTCGCTCGTACTGTACTCCGCATCGAGGATGGTGCAGTCCTCCTTCGTCCACGCGGCGACGGTCTTTGCCGTGCGCACGTCCTCGGGGTACTGCATGGGGAGAAAGACGACGCGCGCGCCGAGCTCGCGCACGATGGCGTCGCTGATCTCGGCGAGGATTTCCTTGTAGTGCTGCCACCCCTGCCAATCGCGCACGGAGATGCCGACGACGGGCTTTGCCCCGTCCGCGCCATAACGGCTGAGAATGGTGCGCCCCGCCTCCCGTCCGACGGGATGAATGCCGAGCACGGGATCTGCCGTACACTCCATCGGCGGGCGTGTGATGCCGAGACGGCGCAGCTCCGCCATCGAGCCCTCGTCCCGCACGGTGATGAGGGAGACGCGGTTGCCGAGCCAGCGCATACAGCGGCAGGCAAAACGCCCCGTGACAGGTCCGATGCCCTGCGCATAGAGCATGACCTTTTTGCCGAGCATGAGCGCAAGCAGGATGATACCCATGTAGTAGTAGAGGCTGCGGCGGCTCGTGACGTTCTGAAGGAGACTGCCGCCCCCGCTGATCAGGAGATCCGCCCGGCGCACCGCGCCGAGGATTCCGCCCACATCAAACGAGCCGACTGCGTGTACGCCATGACGGCGCTCGGTATCCGCAGGATCGGCGGTAATGACGGTGATATGAAGTTCCGGGTCCAAATCCGCGAGTACCTCCAGCATCGCCGCGAGCATCGCCTCATCGCCCGCATTCTTCGCGCCGTAGTACCCCGATACAACGATCCGCTTCATCGGGTGAAATGCCCTCCGTTCCGTTTTCCCATTCCTGTATAAATGTAAAAAGTTTTATGGAATCGCTGATAAAATGAAGTCTGTCAGATTGGTGCAGATTTTTCGTTCGGTCAAGGAGACAAACCGGACGCATAGCAAAGGCTATGTGGAGGATTTGTCGACAAAGACAGGGCGAAAAAGATGTGCCAAGATGGCACGGCTGAATTTATCAGTGCTTCCTTATGTAAGGGCGACCCCAACGCGAACGCTTAGTTGCGCAAGTGATCGTATGCTTATCTGCCTAAATACCGGCGCACTTCTTAAACGCGCTTCGCTTGGACGAAAGAAGTACGCCGGGGGCAAAACGCATACTTTACTCACTTGCTCCACTAGGGTTCGCTTTTGGGCTTCGCCCTTCCTCATTCACAGCAACACCTTGACAAAGCATCGTCAGTTTTTCACACAGAACGACGTTCTCAAAGAATACGCACATCAGACCACTCTTTTCACCCGCTCCAAGAGACGATTCCACGCCGCGACAAGTGCGACGAGCACCGCGCCGATTGCGCCGCCGAAGCAGATGCCGCCGATGCCGCGCACAAGCGACATCTCAATCGGTGTCCGCATATGTGCGAAGGTCTCCACCATCGACCCCTGTCCGATGGTCGCCGCGAGCACGAGGCCGAAGATGATCCACGTCCGCCACCGCCGCGCCGCACCGTAGAGGGCGAGGAGGAAGGCGGGGTGTCCGATCAGGAACTCCTTCGTGCGCGGACGGGCGTAAAAGAGCTGTTCCAGTGCCGCACGCATCTTCAGCTCGATGCCGGGTACGGGCATCCCCGAGGTGTGCCCGCTGCGCAGGACGAGAACGACGAGTGCGCCGATGAGAACAAGTCCGCCGAGGAGCGAGCCGACGCGCACGGGGGTCGCCAGGATCTCGCGCAGCTGTCCGAGCACGCCCGCCGATGCGTCAAACTGCCCATCGAAGATGTCGAACCGCTGCATGAATGCGACGGCGACGAGGATCATCGGCAGGACAAACGTGAGCTTGATCCCGCGGAAGATGTCGAACTCAAGGAGATAGCGCGTATCCGTGAGCGATCCCGAGAGATAGGATGCGCCGACGAGGGAGAGGGCGCTTGTGATGCCGAGGAGCACCAGACCCGCGACGAGGATGCGCCACGTGGGCGCGTTCTTTTGAAACCGCCGCCCGCGCAGGAGGTCGAGGAGCGCGACGATGGCGAGCGTCGGGAACAGATTCGCGCTCGCGAGTGCCGCGAGGACGCGCACCTTGCCGCCCGCACCGATGAGGATGGGCATGACGCAGATGAGCGCCGCCACAGCGAAGAAAAGTACGACCGCTTTTCTCCGACGGTTCAGTGCGGGGATAACGAGCGAGAGATAGAGTACGCCCGCCGCCGCCACGCCCATGGCAACGAGGGCACGCAGGACGCGGGACGGATCATAGGAGGCGAACACACCCGCCCGCCCGATCTTGAACCCGTTCGATTCGAGTGCCGCACGCGTGTCCGCAAAATACTTCATGTTCGTATCGAGGAGGGTCATGCCGGGTGCGGGCTCGTCGTAGATGCGCAGGAGGTCGATGCGGATGTTGCGCTCCTCGTCCGTCGTCCCCCACCGCTCGACGGCGGCGTCGATCTTGAGTTTTTTCAGCTCGTCCTTCGGGATGGAGTAGAGGCGTGCGACATGGTCGTAGCCGAGACCCTTCGCGATCTCGTCCATGCCCTGCTGACGGTAAAACTGGAGCTGGGTCACGCCCTCGATCAGCCCGAGGGGCAGACGGCGCGCATTCATCTCGTCAATGGTCGTCTGAAGCGCCTTCGGTGCGCCGAGACACTCCTGTCCCGAGAATACGATCCCCGACACCGCGATGCCGTCCATGCGGGCAAAGACTGCGTGTACGTCCTCCGGCGTGCAGGAGGCATAGTTCGAGGGGCGTGCGAGCACGTCGAAGCCCGCCGCATTTACGGCACGCATCTCGTCGGACGGCAAGCCGATGTTGCGCTTTTCAAACGCCTCATAGTAATCCTTGACCGCAAGCACCTCATCCGTGCCGACCGTGTACACAGTGACGCGTGCGGAGCCAAAACGACGGAAGAGATCCTCTTTCAGCTCGGCGTAGGTTACGGGATCATGTGAGACGACGTAGATCTCCGTGCCGACGATTTTGCCCTCCTCAACGAGGGTGCGCCAGCGCGGGTCGGTCAGCGTTCCCGTGTGGTAGGCGGCGAGGATGTCCGCGCCCGTGACGGCGTTTGCCTTGCCGTTCTTGTTGAATTTCTCAAAGGTCGTTTCGTAGACGGCGAGCGAGGTGATCCCCGCCTCCTTGGCGCGGGCGAGCACCGTTTCTGCGGGCAGTCCCTCGCGTGCGGCGAGCTCCAACAGTCCCTCGTAGTCGACGACGAGCTCCACCGTGCGCGAATTCTCCTCGACGGCGTGACGCTCCATGCCAATGATGAGGCTCGCGATGAATCCGATGAGGATCGCCGCGAGCAGAATCGGATGATAGTGAAATTTCTTCATGTATGATTCCTTGTCCAACCGCTATCCTTATATTCAAATCGGTCGGGGTAATACCGTGGATGAAAGGATGATGTGCCGCGCGATGCTCCGCAGCAAACCCTAGTGGAGCAAGCGGAGTATAGTGTGCGACCCGCCCCCTGCGGATTTCTTTCGTTCAAGCGAAGCGCGTTTGAAATCCGCAGGTATTTCGGCGGACGAGCACACGACCGCTTGTGTAACGAGGGTTCTGCGAGGAGCACGCAAGGCATAAGCTATTTCTGCGTACAGGTTATTTCCCCGCCGTGAGGATCACCACGCCGTCCTTCTCCTCGACGGCCTCGAACGCGAGCCCGAACGGCAGCGCATCAGCACGCGCGACGAGCACATCGGGGAAGAGCCCGTCGATGCTGAGCGCGTTCAGCCCCATGCCGCGTGCGGCGATGTGCCGCGCCTTGTAGTAGAGATCGCCGCTCTCGACGACAAAGCCCCCCTCAAGCGTCACATCGAACACCTGTCCGAAGGCACGCGTCTTTGCCGTGGCGAGGACGCTGCCGGGACGGACGGTAACGGCGACATTGGTGAATTTCTCCGCCGCATTCGTGATGAGCTCGCGAATCGCATCCGCATCCACCACGCCGCGCATCTCCACGCTCTCCGCCGCGGTGAGGATCAGCTGCTGCTCGATGAAAAGCCGCTTCATATCAAAGCGCAGGTTCGTCCCCGTGACGGTCAGTTCGCGCACGAACACCTTGCCGATGCGCCCCTCTCGGATCACGCAGTCGAGAGCCCCGATCTCGCCAAAGACGATGCGCGGGCTGTCCGTAATCGACAGCTGCACATCCTCCGCGCCCGTGCGCTCACGCAGCCCGTCCATCACCATCGTTGTGATCGTGTGCGGCAGCATGAAGATGATGCAGACGAAAAAGAAAATAACGAGCAGGATGCCGGCCGATATTTTTTGCATAAAAACTCCTTCGATATGCCACCCTGATCCGCCTCCGCCGCCGGGAGGCAGCTCTCTGTCAGATCTCGTGATTTGCCTTTGCGTTCAGATACGCGCGGATGAAGGGATCCAACTCCCCGTCCATGACCGCCTGCACGTTGCCCGTCTCGGCGTTCGTCCGCACGTCCTTCACCATCGTGTACGGCTGGAACACATAGGAGCGGATCTGGCTGCCCCACTCAATTTTCTGCTGCACGCCTTCGAGTTTTGCGATCTCCTCTTCCTTCTTCTCCTGTTCGAGTTCAAAGAGTTTTGCGCGGAGCATCTTGAGGCACTGCTCCTTGTTCTGCAGCTGCGAGCGCTCGTTCTGGCACTGCACGACAATGCCCGTCGGCTCGTGTGTCATGCGCACGGCGGATGAGGTCTTGTTGATGTGCTGCCCGCCCGCGCCGCTCGCGCGGAAGTAGTCGACGCGCACATCGTCCATATTGATGGGGACTTCCACGGCATCGTCAATTTCCGGCATAACATCGCACGCGGAGAACGAGGTGTGCCGCCGCGCCTGCGCGTCAAACGGGGAGATGCGGACGAGGCGGTGAACGCCCTTCTCCGACTTTAAGAAGCCGTAGGCATTGTGTCCCTTGATAAAGAGCGTTGCGGACTTCACGCCCGCCTCCTCGCCCGGCTGCAGGTCGGCGGTATCGACCGTGAAGCCGTGCCGCTCCGCCCAGCGTCCGTACATCCGCAGCAGCATCTGCGTCCAGTCCTGCGCCTCCGTCCCGCCTGCGCCCGCGTGGAGGGTAAGGATCGCGTTGTTCGCGTCGTACGCGCCCGAGAGCAGCACCTCAAGCTGAAGCGTCTCCAGCCCCTCCGCGATGAGGGTCAGCTCCGCGCGGATGTCGCCCTCCATCGAGGCATCGCCCTCCTCAATCCCCATCTCGTAGAGCGTCTCGGCATCCTCGTACTTCGCCTTGAGGTCACGGTAGGTGTCCACGCCGCCCTTCAGCGCGGCGAGCTCCTGATTCAACTGCTGCGCCGCCGCCGCATCGTCCCAAAAGGATGGCTCGCCCATCTTGTACTCAAGCTCGGCGATCTTCTCCTCCTTCGCGGGGATCTCCAGAGAAATGCGCATCTGATCGAGCTTTTCACCCAGATCGTTCAGTATCGGTTTCAGATCTTCCAGCATGGTTCTGTTCTTCCTCTATATAGTAGTAGCATAGGGGCTCCCCCACATCGTCGCAGAGCAGACGGCACCGCTCGCGCAGGGGGAAGTGCCATGTGCCGTCTCCCGCATCAACTACCTGCATCGGCGGCACATAATACGTACTCCGTTCCCACAGAATACGTGCAAACAGGATGCCCCCGATATAGGCGTAATGTTGAAACGGATTCCCGTATTTCGCAGGATAAGCCCTCTGAAATGAATTGCGCCGTCCGTCATAATCCCGGAGCGCCTGTGCGCCAATCAATCGCTCAGTATAACAGGTGTTGCCGCTCTGCCCGATCTCGTTTGCGTACTTCCTGTAAAATGATGCCCGATCCGATGCATAGAGCGCACGATCATCCTCCCCCATCCGGTAGTAACGCTCGTACCCGGCGACCCATGCGACAGAAACGACCATCAGATGTGTATGCAGGTCGGCAGAATAGCCCAGTTTGAACCAATGTGCATCATCCACGACGGCGCAATCCAGTGTCACCTGTTTGACAATCTTCATCAGCGGGACGCTTCCCTACTTATTCTTCCCGTGGCAGTTCTTATACTTCTTGCCGCTGCCGCAGGGACACGGATCGTTGCGCCCGACCTTTTTGCCGCTCTCGTCCTTCTTCGCACTCTTTGCCTCGGCGGGCGCGGACTCGTCGCCGTGCGAGGCACGTGCGGTCGAGAGGTGATCCTCAAGCTTTGACCGCTCGCGTGCGAGCAGCTGCTCCGCGCGCCGCTGTGCGCCCTCGTCCATGACGGGTGCGGGGCGCGGCGTGCCGTCCTCCGCCACGGGGGCGGCGGGTGGTGCGGCCTGCGGCGTGACGATGCTCACATGGTACATGAGGGAGGCAATCTGATCCATGATGGATGCCTCCATCTCCTCGAACATCGTCAGCGCCTCGATCTTATACTCAACGAGAGGGTTGCGCTGTCCATACGCACGCAAGTTGATGCCCTCACGCAGCATATCCATGTGGTCGAGGTGATCCATCCACTTCTGATCCACGACGCGGAGCATGACGACCTTTTCCAGCTCGCGCATATTCTCCTCGCCGAACATCAGCTCACGGTTCTTGTAGCCCTCCTCGGCGATCTTTTCCAATTCCTCTTGGATCTCGTCGCGTGCCAGTGCCTCCAGCTCCGCCTTTTTGAGCCGCCCCTTCGGCGCATAGACCTTCTCTGCGTCCTCGATGAGCGCATCGAGCTGCCACTCCTCGGGGTAGAGTTTTTCGTTCGCGTACTGCGTCATCTCGTCCTTGATGATGTGTTTCACCATCGCGAGGATGTTCTCGCGCAGGTTCTCACCCTTGAGGATCTTCCTGCGCTCACCGTAGATGACTTCGCGCTGCTGATTCATGACATCGTCGTACTCAAGGACGTGCTTGCGGATGTCGAAGTTGCGTGCCTCGACCTTCTTCTGTGCGTGCTCGATGGAGCGCGTGATGATCGCGTGCTCGATCGGCTCATCCTCCTCCATGCCGAGGCGGTCCATGATGCCCGCGATGCGGTCAGAGGCAAAGAGACGCATCAGATCGTCCTCCAGCGAGAGGAAGAACTTCGACGCGCCGGGATCGCCCTGACGACCCGAACGTCCGCGCAGCTGATTGTCAATGCGCCGCGATTCGTGGCGCTCTGTACCAACAATGTATAGTCCGCCAAGTGCCTCGACACCCTCGCCGAGCTTGATGTCCGTGCCGCGTCCCGCCATATTCGTGGCGATGGTAACCGCGCCCTTTTGCCCCGCATTTGCGACGATCTCGGCTTCCTTTTCGTGGAACTTCGCATTCAGAACGACGTGCGGGATGCCATTCCTTTTGAGGACGTGCGACATCTCCTCGGACTGCGTGATGGAGGTCGTGCCGATGAGGACGGGCTGCCCCGTTTCGTGGATCTCCTTGACCGCATTTCCGACGGCGCGGTACTTCGCCGCCTTCGTCTTGTAGATCACGTCCGGCTCGTCGATGCGCTGTACGGGCTTGTTCGTCGGGATAACGATAACGGGCAGGTTGTAGATCTTTAGGAACTCGTTTTCCTCGGTCTTTGCCGTACCCGTCATGCCCGCGAGTTTCTCGTACATACGGAAGTAGTTCTGGAAGGTGATGCTCGCGAGGGTCTGCGACTCACGCTGGATCTTCACGCCCTCCTTCGCCTCAATCGCCTGATGAAGCCCGTCGGAGTAGCGCCGTCCCTCCATCAGACGACCCGTGAACTCGTCCACAATCACAATCTCGTCGCCCTTGACAACGTAGTCGCGGTCGCGGTGCATCAGCGCCTTCGCGCGCAATGCCGCCGTAAAGCAGTGCGAAAGCTCGATGTTCTCGGGTGCGTAGAGGTTTGTGATGCCGACGATTTTTTCAATTTTGGGTACGGCGGAGTCGGCGGGCGCGACGGTCTTCTGCTTCTCGTCGACCGTGTAGTCCTCGCCCTCCTTCAGGTGGCGCACCGCCTCCGCCATGACGCGGTAGTTGTCCGTGGACTTTGTGCCGGGTCCTGAGATGATGAGCGGGGTACGCGCCTCGTCGATGAGGATGGAGTCCACCTCGTCCACAATGGCGTAGTGCAGCGGACGCTGCACCATCTGCGCCTCGGAGAGCACCATGTTGTCGCGCAGGTAGTCAAAGCCGAACTCGTTGTTCGTGCCGAACGTCACGTCCGCCGCATACGCCGCCTTGCGCTCGGGGAAGTCCATGTTGTGCGCGATGAGACCGACCGAAAGCCCGAGGTAGCGGTAGAGCTTGCCCATCCACTCGCTGTCGCGCCGTGCGAGGTAGTCGTTGACCGTGACGACGTGGACGCCCTTGCCCTCCAGCGCGTTGAGGTAGACCGCCGTCGTCGCGACGAGGGTCTTGCCCTCGCCTGTGCGCATCTCCGCGATCCGCCCCTCGTGGAGGCAGATGCCACCGATCATCTGCACGTCGAAATGACGCATCCCGAGCACGCGTCGCGAGGTCTCGCGTACAACGGCGAACGCCTCGGGCAGGATCTCCTCCATCGTCACGCCCTCTGCGAGCTGCTCGCGGAATTTGCGCGTGTAGCCCGTGAGCTTGTCGTCCGTGAGGTTCGTCATCTGAGGTTCGAGCGCGTTAATCTGCTCAACAATGCCACGGTAGCGCGCGATCTCCTTGTCATTGTTGTCGCCGAGAAAGCGTTTGAGAATCGAAGATATTCCGAACAAGTAGTTTCACACTCCTATGTCTGTGCTGTGGATCTATAGGAATCGCTGATAAAATGAAGTCCGTCAGATTGGCGTAGATTTTTCGTCCGAACAAGGAGGCAAACCGGACGCATAGCCAAAGCTATGTGGAGGATCGCGGGCACAGTGCGGGCGAAAAAGATGCGTCAAGATGGCGTGGCTGAATTTATCAGTGCTTCCTATAATAATAGCGTATGCAAAAAAGCCTGCGCCAAGACAGTATTCGTTTCATTATAACACAAAGCCCCCGCCTTTGCATACTAAATGTTGCAAAGACGGGGGTGCTGCATGGCGCGTACGTCATTTCAACTGCGTACCAGTGCCGCATACTTCGCGCGTTCTGCCACGGGGATTTGCAGCACGTCCATCGCCTTTTCCACGGAAAAGTTCATGCTCTTCATCAGATTGTCAATGGAGGAGGCAAGCGCCTGCTGCATCCCCTGCTGCATTCCGCGCTCCATGCCATCTTCCCACGCTTCCTCAGCACGCACCTGACGCGCGAGTTCTTCGTCCCACTCGAAATTCACCATGTCAAAGACCTCCTTTTCCAATTTCTCCGTAAAATAGTCCGGCAAGTAATTGTTTTCGATGCAATAGCGAATTGCCTCAGGAACTGCTTCCGCAAGGAGTTTTCCCGCCCGTGCCAAGGCGCGTACCTGTGCAACAAAGGCACTGTACGCACGGAGCGGAGCACAGTGTTCAAGGAGTTCGTGTCCTGCCCCCGCATTGATATTGAAGACATCGACAACCAGCTCCAACACATCCGCTGCTCCACCAAAGGCATCGGACAACCGCAGCCGCCACTCCTGCGGCATCGCCGCCTTCCCGTTGTAGAGAACGTAGAATTTCGGGGCGGGAAGAGGGATACGTTTTGCCCGATAGGGGGCTTTGGGATCGACGTATTGACGATAGAGTTCGGCGATGTACCAGAGCAGACGCAGCGGCATATTCTCATTCACCGTACTCTGATGCTCAAGCAGAACAATGTGGCGATCCCGCACGAGAAAGCTCACGTCATTTTTCTCACTGCTGAAAAACGTCTCATCCATCGTGGTGATCCGAATCTCGGAGGGCTCTGTCGGCTCGCCTGCAAGTGATGTATAGACCTCGGACAGACGCTTTTCGTTGTTGAAAATATCCCGGAAGAGCGAATCTTTGTAGGTACGTTTTGTCTGTCTCATATGCTCTTTCCTCCATCATAGCCCCTCGCCGCCAAAATGTAAAGGCATCATCCCTTCTTCCCGTCGCCGAGGAGTTCCTTTGCGAGGCCGCGCAGATAGGTCATGACGAGGCGCACGTCGTCAAAGGTCTGGCGGCCTTTTTTCGTAACAAGACCGCTGTTGATAAAGATGGGATCAATCAGCGGGATCTGGACGAAGTTGTCCGACGGCAGCACGGACGGCCGCGCGAGGAATGTCGATCCGATGCCCGCGTGCACGAGGTTCTTGACGGTGTGGAGGTAGGGCGAGTAGTGGACGACGTTCGGCTTTTCGCCCGCACGCCCGTAGGCATCCTGTACGAGGCGGTCAACGAAGAAGTTGCTGTCGAGCATGATGAGCGGTTCGTCCCGGAGATCTGTGATGCTGAGCGAATGCCGCCGCGCAAAGGAGTGATCCTTTCGCGTGACAAAGGTACACTCGCAGTCAAAGAGTTTCGCATACGTCAGGCGTGCGCTGAAATCGACGGTGTAGTTTGTCAGCGCAAAGTCCAGTTTTTCCTCCTCGACCATCTGGAGCGCGCTCACGCCGCCCGTCTCGATGATCTCAAGGTCGATCTCGGGGTGCTCGCGGCGGAAGTTCCCGAGGATGTGCGGCAGGAACACCACGCCGAGCTGCAGCGGCATCGCAATCCGCACCTTCGCATGACGGTGCGCCATATCGCGGATCTCATCGTCCAGACGCGCAACCTCCGTGAGGATGTAGGAGACCTTACCGAGGAGTTTCGCCCCGTCCGTCGTCACCGTGATCTTGCGTCCCTCGCGGTGGAACAGGTTCAGCCCCGTCTCCGCCTCAAGCGCCTGCATGGCGACGGTGACGGTCGGCTGCGAGACGTGCAGGTGCTCCGCCGCCTTCGTAATGTTCTGCCACTGGCAGACCTCGTAGAAATACCGCATCTGTACCAATGTCATCCGGCTCATCTCCCTTAGTATGATTCCTAGTGCCATTTGTTCCCCCTATATTAGTCTACTATATGCCGAAATAGTGGAATAGTATAAAAGTCACACATGAAATAAATTTTTTTCATAGGTTGACACTATCATTTTATCAGAAAGAAATATTTTATACAATATGGAAAAAGTGCTAAGTTAAAGACCATGCAGATACATTCAGCACGGACAGAAAGGGGAACTGAAATGACCATCTATTATGCAGATGCGGTGGAGGAGTTCGTCAAGGATATGCTGGAGGCAAACGCGGACAATCTCAAGGCGTTCGAAACGAAGCCGGGCGTATACTCCAACGTCGACCCCGACACGCACCACGATGTCGAGATCCCCGACGTGCATCTCACGAAGTGATCTATCATCCTACTACAGATAGATAAGGGAAAAAGCGGGCGGCTGACCACTGCCCGCTTTTTCGTGTGCGGAAAATTGCGAACCAAAATTTCTGCGTATGCAATCCATGGAGATATGTGCCCCAAAGCGAACCCTAGTGGAGCAAACAGAGAAAAGCGTGCGACCCGCCCCCTGCGGATTTTGACCGTCCAAGCGAAGCGCGTTTGAAATCCGCAGGTATTGGGGAATCACGAACGCAATGATGCTGTTCAGATTGGTGCGGATTTTCCGTCCTATCAAGGAGATAAACCGGAAGCATAGCGGTGGCTATGCTGAGGATTTATCGACGCAGAGAGGGCGAAAAAGATGTGCCAAGATGGACAACTGAATGCGTCCGTGATTCCCTCGCGGACGAGCACGCGGCTGTTTGCGCAACTAAGCGTTCGCGCGGGGAACGCCTGTAGATATTCAGCAAATCCGAGGCACAAGCTCCCCGAGCGGCATCTCCACCACGCGGATGCCGCCGAGCGCGGTGCGCAACCCGACCGTTCCCGCCGCCTCCGCCGTCGTACGTCCGATCACGCAGGCACTGCGTCCGTGCGGATCGGCGTGCATCACCGCAAGAACACGCGCCGTGTCCTCGGGCGGGACAAAGGCGAGGAGTTTCCCCTCGTTCGCAAGCGTCAGCGGGTCGAACCCGAGGATGTCACAGACCCCCTGCACGGCGGGATGCACGGGGATCGCCGCCTCGTCCAGCAGGATGCCGACGCCCGCCGCGCCCGCCAGTTCGTTCAGCGATGCCGCCACGCCGCCGCGCGTCGGGTCGCGCAGGACGGCGATGGACGGTGCCGCCGCGAGCATCGCCGCCGTCAGATGGCAGAGCGGCGCACTGTCGCTCTGTATTTCGGGCGGGAGCGTCAGATTGTGCCGCGCCGCCATGACCGTCGCCGCATGGTCGCCGAGCGTCCCCGAGACGATGATGTCCATGCCCGCCTTGATGTTCGTCGGAGCGATGTCCGCGCCCGCGATCAGCTCCCCGACGCCCGCCGTGTTGATGTAGATGCCGTCGCCGCAGCCGCGCGGCACGACCTTCGTATCCCCCGTGACGATGAGAACGCCCGCCTCCTCCGCCGCCGTGCGGATGTCGCGCACGATGCGGCGCAGCGTGGCGATGGGAAAGCCCTCCTCAAGGATCACGGCGAGCGAGAGCCAGCGTGGGACTGCCCCCGTCATCGCGAGATCGTTGACCGTCCCGCAGACCGCGAGCCGCCCGATGCTCCCACCGGGGAAGAAATGCGGCTGCACAACATAGGAGTCCGTGGTAAACGCCGCGCGTCCCGTGAGCGGCAGGACAGCGCCGTCATGCAGCGTATTGAGAATCGTATTGCCGAGCTCCGGCAACACGACCTCCTCCATCAGCGCGTGACCTGCCTGTCCGCCCGCACCGTGCGCAAGTGTGATGACCTCATGCTCCATAGCGGAATTTTCCTCCCCCGTATTTGTACCATGCGGCACACGTCCCCTCGACCGACACCATGCAGGGGCCAATCGCGTGTTCCGGTACACAAGCCCTGCCAAAGAGAGCGCAGTCGCGCGGCACGATGGCACCGCGCAGCACCTCGCCGCAACGGCAGCCGTGCCGCCCGTCGCCGCCCACGTCGATCACGAGCGGGCGCACGCGGGCAAAGTCGAACGCTGCATATTCCTCCCGCATCGAAAGCCCCGAGGCAGGGATCATCCCCAGCCCGCGCCAGCGCACCGCCGCAGGTTCATAGACGCGCTCCATCGCCGCACGCGCGACCGGATTGCCCGCCCGCCGCACAACACTCTCGTAGGCGTTCTCAATGCGCGCCTCCCCTGCGCCAATCTGACGCACGATCTGATGCAGGGCACGCAGAATTTCAAGCGGGGCAAAGCCGCCCACAACGCCGGGGATATGGTAGTCCTGCGCGAGGAACGCAAAGGCATCCGTCCCCGTCACCACCGCAACGTGTCCCGGCAGGAGGAATCCGTCAACGTGCGTCTCACCACCATCGAGGAGCGCACGCATCACGGGCGGGACAAGCTTTTGCGCAGACAGCAAAAAGAAGTTCCCGCGCCCCTGTGCCTTCGCTGCGAGCACCGCCGCCGCCTCGGTCGGGGCGGTCGTTTCAAATCCGACGGCAAGGAATACAACCTGCTTGCTCGGGTTTTCCGCCGCAATCGTGAGCGCATCAAGCGGCGTGTAGACGATGCGGACATCCGCGCCCTGCGCCTGCGCCGCGGCAAGGCTTGAGCGCGTCCCCGGCACCTTCAGCATATCGCCGAACGTCGTGATGATGACATCCGCCATCCCCGCATACGCAATCGCCGCATCGATGTAGTCGTCCGCTGTCACGCAGACGGGGCAGCCGGGACCCGAGACCAGCTCGATGCCCTCGGGCAAAATCTGCCGCAGTCCCGCACGGAAAATCGCAACCGTATGCGTGCCGCAGACCTCCATAATGCGGATGGCTTTGCCGTGCGATGCGAGCACCGCCCGCATCTCTTTGATCATTGCCGCCGCAAGCTGCTGCGTCTCCTGCACAGCCGTCATGAAAGTGCCTCCACCGTACGCGGCGCACCGTGCATCTCCGCCCGCAGCGCCTCGATGCGCTCCGCCTCATCCGCCTCTACAACCTGCATTGCAAAGCCTGCATGAACGAGCACATAGTCCCCCACCGCCGCCTCGGGCAGCAACATGAGGCTTGCCGCGCGGCGCACCCCGCTCACCTCCACCGAGGCAAGCTGATCCTGTATGTCAACGATTTTTGCAGGAACTGCTAAACACATACCGTATCCTTCCCTATGATTATATCTATGGCATGTTTCATCGTCATGCCGTAAAGTAACGCAAGCAGTGCGATGCTCCCATAATAATATTCTATCATCCCATCCGTGCGCGCGCCACCGCCGCCTGTCCGTACGCGATCCCGCCATCGTTCGGCGGGACGAGATGCGGCAGGAGCACACGGAAATCGTCGAGACGCGCGAGCAGATTCTCAAGCAGCAGTGCATTCTGAAACACGCCGCCCGAAAGCGCCGCCGTGCGAATCCCCGTCCGCGCCGCCAGAATGCCGAGCATCTCCGTCACCGCCGCCGCCATCGTCACATGGAAATCGAGCGCACGTCCCGCACGCTCCTCCTCCGTCAGCCGCTCCGCCCCGTCCGCCAGTGCGTGCAGCACAGGCAGGAAGTCCACCGTCATCGGCACAGACACGCAGTTCATACGATACGGCAGCACGACACCCGTCCGCCGCGCCCGCCGCGCACAGAGCTCCAGCTCGATTGCCGCCTGTCCCTCGTACGCATTCACGCGGCATACGCCAAGGAGCGCCGCCGCCGCATCAAAGAGCCGCCCCGCACTCGAAGTCGGCGGCGCATTCACCCCCGCCGCCGTCGCCTGCATCAGCAGTTCCCATCCTGTCGGAAGCTCCGCCGCGAACTGCGGCGCATATTTTTCCAAATCCCCGCCATACATCCCATGGAGCACCCAGAGCGCGAGCCGCCACGGCTCTTTCGCCGCGCGGTCGCCGCCCGGCAGAGGCAGATATGCAAAATGTGCCAACCGCTCATAGTCCGCGAGATTGGCGGCCATGAACTCCCCGCCCCACGCCGTGCCGTCGTCCCCGTATCCCGTCCCGTCGAGTGCAACGCCGAGCACGCGCTCATGACAGGCGTGTTCTGCGAGCACCGCCGCGATGTGGGCATGATGGTGCTGCACGCGGACGAGTGAAAGTCCCCCCCGCGCGGCACGCACCGCCATGTACTGCCCCGAGAGGTACGCAGGATGGAGATCGGCGGCAAGCATCTCCGGCTGCACGGCAAAGAACCGCTCGTAATGCGCAATCGTCGCCTCGTACGAGGCGAGCACACTGCACTCCGTCAAATCCCCGATGTGCTCGCTCAGAAACGCCTCCATGCCGCGCGTGAGGCAAAATGTATTTTTCAGCTCCGCCCCGCCCGCAAGAACGGCATTCCCGTGCGCAGCGGACAATGCGAGCGGCATCGGGGCAAAGCCGCGGCTGCGGCGGATCATCTGCCGCCCGCCCGCCGTCATGCGCATCACCGAATCGTCAACGCGGTGTACAATCGCGCGGTTATGCACGAGCACCGCATCCGCAATCCCCGCCAGCCCCCGCACGGCAACATCATCCTCGTACATCATCGGCGCGCCGCTGAGATTCGCACTCGTCATCACCCAGAGATCGTTTGTCCCAAGCAAAAGCAGATGCACGGGCGCATACGGCAGCAGCACGCCGAGATATGCATTCCCCGGCGCAACGCTCTGTGCAACAGCATCCGCCGCATCCGCACGCCGACGGAGCAGTACAATCGGTGCGGCGGACGAGGTGAGCCACCGCTCCTCCTCCTCGGAGACGACGCACAGCGACCGCACCAGTTCCATCGACCCCGCCATCACGGCGAGCGCCTTCGCCTCACGGTGCTTCCTCGCCCGCAGGCAACGCACCGCCGCGTCACTGCGCGCATCGCACGCGAGATGATAGCCCCCGATGCCCTTGACCGCGAGGGTGCCGCCCGCCGCGACAATCGCCCGCGCCCGCACGAGCGGCTCGCCCTCCTCCGCCGCCCCATCGACGAGGAGACGGTAGGAGGGGCCGCACACCGCGCACGCATTCGGCTGCGCGTGAAAGCGGCGGTCAGCGGGATCGTCGTACTCCCGCTGACACGCGGGACACATCTGAAATGCCGCCATCGAGGTCAGCGGGCGGTCATACGGCACGCCGCGAATGATCGAGTAGCGCGGGCCGCAGTTCGTACAGTTTGTAAAGGCGTAGCCGTACCGCCTGTTTTCCGCAGACAAAATCTCACGGCGGCAGTCGGCGCAGACGGCGAGATCGGGTGAAACGAGCGTCCGTGCCGCCGCGCCCTGCGGACTGGCAAGGATGTGAAAATCCTCCGCGCCCGTTGGGGGAATCTCCGCGAACGTCACCGCAGTCACAGATGCCGCGCACGGAGCTTTGTCACGCAGCCCCGTCGCAAACGCGTCGAGCGCCGCCGCCGTCCCCTCCGCCTCGATGCCGACGCCCGCGCTGTCGTTCCACACGCATCCCGCAAGACCGTGTTCCCGTGCGAGACGGTAGACAAAGGGGCGGTAGCCCACCCCCTGCACAATCCCCGAAACACGAAAAGCGCGCCTTGTACGCGCGCCTCCCGCAGGATGTATCAGATTTCCGCCCGAATGCACGCTCACGCGCTCCGACGACGCTGTGCCGGCCGCTCTGCGGGAACAATGCCCCAACGCACCAGCTCCTCCACCGCCCGATGCGCAAAGCGCGGCAGTGCCGCCGCCATCTCCGGACTGAGCGTCAGCCCCGCCGTCACCTCATACGGCTGCATCCCGAGCACAACGACGTTCGGGATCGCCCGATCCGTGACCGTCAGCCACGCGAGCACATCCTGAATCCCGATCTCGTGCGAGGACATCTTCTCCTGAAAATGCGCCATCACCGCATCGTTTTCAAAGCGGTAGACCGTACCCGCAGGCGCATCGCCCGCGACGGCATCGAGGATGAGCAGCTTCTGTGTCCCCGTGACGAAATGCAGCAGCTCGGGACCGAGCGTCCCCCCGTCGAGCAAACGGACATCGTGCGGAAAGCGGAAGTGCTCCTCCAGATACTCCACGGCACGCACGCCAAAGCCCTCGTCCCGTAAAATGATATTGCCGATCCCGAGCACCGTCACGGGTGCCACCGCAACCAACTGGTCATGGATCACTCTCATCGCCTTCCTCCTATTGTCACGCCTGTTTCTTCTTCGCCCGCACCTGCCCGCGCAGCCAGTCCTGCCACGCCGGGAGACCCTCGCCCGTGCGGCACGAGATGGGCAGCACCGCGATCCCCGGATGGAGTGCCGTGATGTCCTGCTCCGCCGCTGCCCTGTCGAAATTCGTATAGGGCAAGAGGTCAATTTTATTGAGGAGCGCCACGGCAGACTCCTTGAAAATGAGCGGGTATTTCAGCGGCTTGTCGTCGCCCTCCGTGATGCTGAGCGCGACCGCCTTCGCATCCTCGCCGAGCGCGAACTCGGCGGGGCAGACGAGGTTGCCAACATTCTCGATCACAACGAGGTCGAGCGCGGTGAGATCGAGTTTGTCCAGAGCAGCCGCGACCATCGCCGCATCCAGATGACAGCCGCCGCTCGTGTTGATCTGCACGACGGGTGCGCCGCACCGCTCGATGCGCGCCGCGTCCTTCGTCGTGAACAGATCGCCCTCGATCACCGCCATGCGCAGCTCCCCGCCGAGCGCCGCAAGCGTCCGCTCCAGCAGCGAGGTCTTGCCGCAGCCCGGCGAGCCGAGGAGGTTCAGCGCATAGATCCCGTGCCGCGCAAAGAGCGCCGCATTCTCCGCCGCCGCCGCCTCGTTCCTGCCGAGGATGTCCGCCTTTACAACTACCTTCATATCCTATTCCATCTCTATATAGTCCACACGCATCTCGCGCCCGTGCGTCATCTCCATCCCGCCGCCGCAGACGGGGCAGAGAACGTCTGCGGGGCGCAGCCGCCGCTCTCTGCCGCAATCATGGCAGCGTCCCGCAAGGGGAATGCACTCCCACGTCAGTGCCGCCGTCTCCGCCATGGTCCCGCGTACGAGCACCCGAAAGGCAAGCGTCAGCGCCTCCGTTTCCACCCCCGAGAGCTCACCGAGCAGGAGATGGATACGGTCAATGCGCTGTGCCTTATTTTCATGGGCATAGTCAAGAGCGATGTCCAAGATTCCCTCGGCAATCGCCATCTCGTGCATCCTAGAGCTCCGCCGAGAGATTGTGCGCGGCAAACGTGGAGATCAGCTCCATCATCTTCGTTTTTGCCGGATCATAGTCCACTGTCGTTTCACCGTCATGCGTATGTATATGCACATAGAGAACGCCGGGCAGCCCGAGGAGTGCCTTCTCCACAGCGGCGGCATTCTCCTCCGTATAGCCCTTGACAAAAAACTGTAAATGCGTGGTGCTCTCCGCGAGTCCACAACCGCATTCTTTACACATAAAAATCTCCTTTGTATTCTACGCTTGCGCAATGAAGCGTTCGCGTTGGACACGCAGAAACGCTCCCAAAGGTTTACTCCACATCCTTCGCATCGGCGGGCGTATGCCGCAGCAGCTTCGACCCTGCGAACATACTCGACACCTCCGCCTCGCCCTCCATGAACTCCGCACGGATGACCATGTAGAAATGTCCGATGGCAAAGAGAATGATCGCCCACGCTGCATAGTGATGCACGAAATGCGACATGAACTCGTTGCCGAGGACACGGTTCACCCAGCCGAACAGGATGCCGCCGATCGCCGACGGCTCCGTCATATAGTACATGGCAAAGCCCGTCAGCACCTCGATGGCGACGAGCACATACAGCCCTGCATACGAAGCGCGCGCCAGAGGGTTGCGCAGGAACGGCGCGTGCGACGGCTTGATGAGCGCATAGTGCAGACCGACATCCATCATGTCGCGGTAGTACTGCTTTTTCCAGAAATGCGGGAAAAGGCGGTCGCCGCGATTGATGATAAAGCCGTAGACGCGCCCGATGAAGCCCGCACAGAACGCAAACGCCGCAATGAAGTGGATGTTGCGCACGAGGTTCATCAGGAGCGGCGTATCCGTCGGCTCGGAGGCGAGAATGACGGGCGGCTTCGTGATGAGGAAGCCCGTGATAAAGAGCACGATGATCGCAATGACCATCAGCCAGTGAAAGATGCGCAGGAAGGGACTGAAGAGGTAATATTCCTTGCGTACTTCTTGTTTCATGCGGATCGCCCCCTATTCGTCCACGCGCACGCCGGCGTAGGGGTCGGTCGTGACGACGCGGATCTTCTCCCCCTTTGCGTTAAAGAGGTGCGTCGCGCACGCCATGCACGGATCGAACGAGCGCACCGCCTTCACGATCTCCAGCGGCTTGTCGGCGATCTTGACGGGCGTATCCATCATCGCCATCTCGTACGCACCGTGTCCCGCTGCATCATCGCGCGGACAGGCGTTCCACGTCGTCGGCACAACCGCTTGATAGTTGGCGATCTTGCCGTCCTTGATGACCGCCCAGTGACTGAGCGCACCGCGCGGCGCTTCGTAGAAGCCGACGCCCTTCGCCTCCTTCGGCCACGAGGAGGGATCCCACTTGTCGTTGTTCACCACGCGCGTGTCGCCGCTCTTAATGTTCGCGACGAGCTTGTCAAAGAAGAACTTGCTGATCTCCGCCTGCAGCTGCGCATCGAGCGCACGCGCCGCCGTGCGGCCGACCGTCGAGGGCAGCCACGCCTCGGCAGGAACGCCGAGCACCTTCGTCACCGCGTCGATCTGATCGACAATCATCTGCTCCGCCCACGTGAGGTCGCCGAGCAGCCCCTGCTTTGCCTTCGTGTAGAGGACGATGTAGCGCGCCAAGGGGCCGACCTCGCAGAGCTTGCCGCGCCATTTCGGCGTCTTGAGCCACGAGTATTTGCCCTGCTCGTTCAGCGCCTTCCACTCCGTCTTGGTACCTTCCTTCGGCTCTGTGTAGTGCGGCTTCGTCTCGCCCTCCCACGGGTGCAGCCCCTTGCTGTCGCCGCCGCTGTACTCGTACCAGCCGTGTTCGACGCTCTCGCTGATGACCTCGGGGTCGGAGACATCCTCCATCTTAAAGTCATAGACCTTCGCCTGCATCACGCCGCCCGCAAAGTTCTCGACGACGCCGTTGCAGCGTACGAGCAGATCCTTGAAAAAGTCGCCGTTCGTTGCGCCTGAGAACGGCTCCTCGGGGAACATCCCGAATCCGAGCACGCGCTCCTTGGCGAGCCCGCCGCCCGAGGTGTAGCCCTTCTGCACATACAGATGCCCGATGGCGAGCACATCCGGCAGATAGTAGTTGTTCATCATGTGGCGTGCGGACTGGATCGAGCGATCCACAATCGCAAGCCGCGCCGTGTTGATCGGTGCGTTGCCGTCCTCCATCGAGATGGAGCAGGGCATACCGCCGAGACAATAGTGCGGGTGCGGGTTCTTGCCGCCAAAGACGACGTGCGGAACGACGAGATCCTTCTGCTTGTCCAGCATTTCAAGATAGTGGGAAATCGCCATGAGATGCACCTCGGGCGGCAGCATCTGATAGTCGGGGTGATCCCACCACTGCGCGGAGAAAATACCGAGCTGGCCGCTCTCCACGATCTTCTGCACCTTCGCCTTGATCGCCGCATAGTAGTCCGCGTTCGAGACGGGGAAGTCGTGCGGATACGCCTCCGTCTCAAGTCCCTGTGGGCCGCGGAAGGGCAGACGGTAGGCCCTGAGCACCGTGTTCTGGAGTGCCGCCGTCGCCGCAGGATCCGCCTTCAGAGCCTCCAACGGGCTGACCCAGTCGAGCGCGTGGAGGTGGTAGAAATGGATGATGTGATCCTGATGGCCGAGGGATGCCGCGATGATGTTGCGGATGTAGTGTGCGTTCTTCGGGATGGTGATGCCGAGCGCATCCTCGACCGCACGCAGACAGCCGAGTGCATGGGAGGACGTGCAGACGCCGCAGATGCGCTGGATGTACGCCCACGCATCGCGCGGGTCGCGGTCGTTCATGACGAGCTCAAGCCCGCGCCATGCCGTTCCGGAGGAGATGGCATCCGTGACCTTGCCCGTCGCCTCATCCACCTGGATCTCGACGCGCAGATGCCCCTCAATGCGCGTAATCGGGTCAACAACAACGTGTTTCATTCATGCACCTGCTTTCCCTCGTTTTCAAGCTGCTTCTCGTGACATTTCTTCTGCACAAGGCTCGCGCCCGCGTGTGCCGCGACACCAACCGCCGTCGCCACGGCAAGCCCCGCACCGACCATATCCACGTCGATGCCGTCATACTCGGGCAGACGTTTCGAGAAGGGCGCATCATCCCAGAAATTCGCATTGCTGCACCCGATGCAGGGCGCACCCGACTGGATCGGGTACGACATTCCTTGGTACCAGCGCAGATTGCCGCAGGAATTGTATGTCTCAGGTCCTCGGCACCCGAGGTGATAGAGGCACCAGCCCGCCTTTGCGCCCGCATCGTCAAAGCGATCGGCAAACATCCCCGCATCGAAGAACGGACGGCGATAGCAGGTGTCGTGGATGCGGTTGCCGTAGAACTGGCGCGGTCTCCCCTCCCCGTCGAGCGGCGGCAGCGTGCCGAAGAGCGCAACGTGCATGACGACCCCCGTCATGACCTCGGGGATCGGCGGGCAGCCGGGCACGGCGATGTAGGGCTTCGCCCCGATGAAGGCACGGATGCCGCGCGACTCGGTCGGGTTCGGCGCAGCCGCCTGGATGCCGCCCGCCGTTGCACACGTGCCGTAGGCAATGACCGCCTTTGCCCCTGCCGCGACGTGCTTCAACGTCTCCATGAAGGGTCTGCCGCCCGACATACAGGTGTAGGCGTGCTCGCCCGCCGCGACCGCACCCTCGACCGCGAGGATGTACTCACCGTGGTACTTCTTGACCGTGGTTTCGAGGTGCTCCTCGAACGGCTCGCCGCAGCCGGCACTGAGGACATGACTGTACTCCAGCGCAATGTTGCTGAGCACCAGATCGGACGCGAGCGGCGCACCCGAGCGGATGAACGACTCATCGCAGCCCGTACACTCGTGCCCGTGCAGCCAGATCACGACCGGCAGCGGCTTCGTCTCCGCCGCCTCGACGACCTTCGTCATCATGTCCGTGCTCAGCCCCATCAGCGACGTGAGCGTCACGCAGCCCTTCAAAAAGCTGCGCCGACTCATGCCCTTTGCGAGATAGGCCTCCCACAAGCTCTCCCTTTTACTCACACGAATCCTCCTAATCTATACACCATTTATAATTGATAATGATTACTCATAGTTATAGAAAATTTTTATAATTATACACCGATTCCTAAAAAAAAGAAATACACTTTTGTGCGGCAGAGAAACTAATTTTACGTTCGTTTTTTCACGCAAAAAGGCTGTCCCCCGTACCCAAGGCACGACAAACAGCCCATGACACAGTCGTATCCACCGCATCTATGCACATCGAAACAGATGCAGACACATCCCGTGATTGGCGATTCTGTCGTTTCCTTTTCAAGGGAGAGACGATGCCTCCCGACGGGAAGGCACGGGCATTTCTGCCCGAACCCTGTGCGCGTCTTGGCCGAGCCGCAGCGCAGGCGCAATATCATAGGCACATGCCCTTAGATATTTTTGCTCGGAAACGGAGAGGAGTTTCCCCCTCTGCTATGGAAGGAAGCACGGATTACGCTTTCTTAATCGTTTGTTAATTCTAACAGATTTTGTGGAAAATGTCAATATACGACATTTATTCTCAGTATGTCCGAGATTTATTTTTCACCTTGTATTTCTTCGCCGCCTTCTTCACGGCGTCACGCTCCTTCTCCGCCATGGTGTTCGGACGGATCTCGGCAGCGTGCCCGTCGCGCTCCGCATCCGTGATCACCGTGTTCGCGCCGTCATAGGCGATGATCTCATAGGTGCGGATCGTGTTCTTTTTGGGGTCGAGCACGCGCCGTTGGAGGGTGTAACGGACGTTTTCGTATGCCTCGTCGTGCATCGCACGCACGAACTGTGCGCTGCCGAGGTCGTTGTAGAGGATGAGCTGCCAGTAGGAAAGTGTGCCGTCCTCGTTCCGCTGCATCCGCGTGCGGTCAAAGAACCACCCGCGCCGCTCGTCGCCCTCGATAAAGACCCAGTCGCCCTCCGCGAGCGTCACGGGTTCGATCGCGGTCGCCGCGCCGTAGGCAGCATTGTCAGATGCCGTGGGAGCAATGCCGATCCCGTGCCCACCGTCCTGCGGTGCGGGCTCTTTTGCAGCAGACTCCTGCGCTGCTGCGCCCTCATGCGCAGGATGCGATGTGCGTTCTTCCTCGTGCGAACCGACAGACGCATCACCGAGTTCATCCAGCTCCTCCTCAAGAGTGCTCTCCTCGTCCGCATTTTTTGCATCCGCATCTGCGGGCGCGGCGCTCTCATGCTGCTCCTGTGCCGTCATAACCTCGTGGATGTCCTTTGCCTCCGCACGCACGCCCCATGCGGACAGGAGGAAAAGCCCTGCGGCAATCATACAAATGATGGATTTCATACCGTTCTCCCTTATAAATATCCTGCGGGGTTGACGGGCTGACCGTCAACGCGCACCTCATAGTGAACGTGCGGACCTGTCGAGTGTCCCGTCGAGCCGACGTAGGCGATCACCTCGCCGCGCCGTACCTGTTGTCCAACCGTGACGGCAAGCGCGGAGGCGTGTCCGTAGCGCGTCACGATGCCGCCGCCGTGATCCACATCGACCATGTTGCCGTAGCCGCCGTTCCATCCCGCCGCCGTGACAACGCCGTCGGCGGTCGCAACAATGGGCGTACCCATCTCGGCGGCAATGTCGATCCCCTGATGGAACTCCGTGCCGTCAAAACGCAGACCGTAGGGCGAGCTGACATAGCCCGCCGCCGGCCAGATGGAGGGTACGGTATGTGTGGCATCGTCCGAGACGAACCCTGCCGCCCCGGGGAACTCCCTGCGCAGGGTCTCGGCGAGGAGGTCAATGGAGGAGCGGCGCGTACCAAGACGCTGCTCGATCATCGTGAGCGCCTCACCGACATCGGCGGTGGTGAGGTCATGCGGTGCGCCGCCCGTCGGGGCATATGTCCCCTCCTGCACAGTCTCGTCCGCAGCGGCGGGCGGTGCGCCGACGATGGCACGCAGCCCGTCCTCGGAGCGGCGCAGCTGATCGAGATCCTGTTGGAGGGCGGCAGCCCTTTTCGATACCTGCAGAATCTGCTCCTGTTGGATGCGGTTCGCCTCGCGCAGCTGTGCCGTCTCCGCATTGTTCGTATCGCCCCGCATGAGGGTATAAATGGAGAGCACCGATGCCGCTGCAAGGACAGCGACCGCCGCCCCAGCCCCCACGGCGAGCAAGCGTGCAGAACGCAGCGAGAGACGCACCGTGCGCGTCACATCCGCTGCGTTGTCGATGAATTGGATTTGATAGCGTGTTTCTTCGTTCAAGCTGTTCTCCTGGATGATATAGAGGTCTTTCCTTGTTCAACGGGGAAGGGCACGGACGGTCTGTGTTGCTCCGCAGCAAGCCCTAGTGAAGCAAGTGTCCGACCGCTTGCGTAACGAGGGTTCTGCGAGGAGCGCACAGACAGACGGCACTGTTCCTCCGACCTATCCTAGCCGAAAAAAATGAAAACCTGCTGAGTGCCAGCAGGTTTTCTATGCTTCCTCAATACTTGATCGGCAGCGGCTGCGCCATCGCCTCGCGCAGCACGCCCTTCTCCTCATCGGTGAGCGGATACTCCGAGGAGCCGTTCTTGATCGGTTTGATGTAGCTGCGCGAGTCCGCACGGGCGAAGATGCTCGAAAAGATCACGCCGTCGTTGTTCGCATCGAGCATGGCGACCGCATAGCTGAGATCGCCGCCCATGTCCTCGAACGCGCGGAACCGGACGGAGGCGACGCGCACGATCGACTTGCGGATGAACTGCCGGATGAGCTCGTTCTCCTCAAGAATCTGCGCATTCGTCGCAGCGATCGCCTCGACCTCGTGGATGTGTCCGATCAGCATTCCCTCCAGATCGTCCGCCTGCGTGCCGCGCATCATCTCGCGGTAGCGTGCACGCATCGAGCTGAGGCGCACCATGGTATAGATGACCAAAATCAGTAAGACCAGAATAAGCAGCATGGAGGTCAGCAGGAGTGCTGCCTCATGTGCTGTGATATAGTTGACGAGACTGTTCAGAAACAATGTTTTCTTCCTTCCCTATGTCGGCAGTCAGACGGTGAAGGACTGCGTGGAGATCGCACGCAGCGCCGCACGCTTATCCTCCTTGGACGGGCCATCCGTGCCCGTGAGAAGTCCCAACAGGCGTTCGAGATCATCGGCGGAAAAATAGCTGATCTCCAACCGTCCCTTTCCCTTCTCACGTCCCTCCTGTATACGGACCTTCGTCCCGAGTTTCTGCGTCAGACGCTCCTCCGCCGCACGGACGAAGATGTCCGGCGTACGCTCCTGTTTTTCCGTCTGTTCCCGTTTTTTGAGGGCGTTCGCGTCTTTGGCGAGCCGCTTCACGAGTGCCTCCGCGCCGCGTGCCGAGAGCTCATGCTCCTGTATGTACTCCGCCGCCTCGTATTGGAGCGCGTGGCTGTCAATTGCGAGGAGAGGGCGCACCTGCCCCATCGTGAGGACACCGTTCGCGATAAATGCCTGTACGCCCTCGGCGAGGCGCAGGAGGCGCACGCTGTTGGCGATCGCCGAGCGGCTGCGTGCCACGCGCCGCGCCAGTTCCTCCTGCGAGAGGCGGAACTTCGTCAGCAACTGCTCGTAGGCACGCGCCTCCTCGATCGGGTTCAGATCCTCGCGCTGGATGTTCTCGATGAGCGCCATCTCCGCCATCTCGGCATCCGTCGCCGTGCGCATGACGACGGGAACGTGCGTGAGCCCTGCAAGGCGTGCCGCACGCAGGCGGCGCTCGCCCGCGATCAGCTCATATCTGCCGTCGCCGATGGCACGCACGGAGAGCGGCTGCAGAATGCCATGCCGTGCGATGGACTCGCGCAGCTCCTCCAATGCCGCCTCGTCGAACTCACGGCGCGGCTGAAAACGGTTCGGCTGTATGGCATCCACAGCGATCTGTGCAGGGCTTGCCGGTACGGCGGATGCCGTCTGCTCTGTGGGAGAAGCCGTCCGCCTCTCTGCGGCAGGTGCATCCGTCGGCTTTTGCCCTGCGATCATGTTTTTCCCCAGTCCGAGTGCGCCGAGGCCGCGCCCGAGACCGCCGGTCTTAGCTTTCTTCACGCTTCATGACCTCCCTCGCAAGCTCGATGTAGCTCTCCGCACCGCGCGATGTGATGTCGTAGGAGGTGATGGGCTGTCCGAAGGACGGTGCCTCCGAGAGCCGCACATTACGCGGGATCAACGTACGATAGAGCGCCGTACCAAAGACGTTTTTTACCTCCTCGACGACCTGCGTCGCAATGCGTGTGCGCCCATCGTACATGGTCATCACAACCCCTTGGACGGTGAGGGCGGGATTCGCACTCTCCTGCACGAGGCCGATCGTGTTCATCAGCTGTGCCACCCCTTCGAGTGCGTAGAACTCACACTGGATCGGGATGAGGACGGCGTGCGCCGCCGTGAGTGCGTTCAGTGTGAGAAAGCCGAGCGACGGCGGGCAGTCGATGAAGATGTAGTCGTAGTCGTGCGCAACGGTCGAGAGCGCATCCCTAAGACGCGTCTCCCGCCGTGCAAGGGACGCCAGTTCCACCTCCGCGCCCGCAAGCTCGACGTTCGCGGGCAGGACATCCACGCGGTAATCCGAGTGAATTACCGCATCCCGCAGGCTGTCCCCGCCGATGAGGACACGGTAGGTCGTGGTCATGAGCATATTCTTGTCAATGCCGAACCCGCTCGTCGCATTCCCCTGCGGGTCAATGTCAACGAGCAGGACACGGCGTTTCATGCGTGCGACAGCGGCGGCGAGATTGACCGCCGTCGTCGTTTTGCCGACGCCGCCCTTCTGACTGGCAATCGCTATGATCTTTGCCACGGGATCATCCTTTCTGCGGGAGTGGTGTTTAACGATTCTATGATAAGTGTTACGGAAGAATGCGGACAGCGATGCTCCTAAGCAAACCCTAGTGGAGCAAGCGGGAAAATACTGACCTGTCCAAGAAGCAAGTCCGCAGGACGAAGCTGATTGGGTAACAGGTCGCATGGGAAAACGTCCCAAGAACACAAGCGTTAGCGAAGTGTGATTGGATGACGTTGACCGCTTGTGCGGTACGCCCCGCCGGACTTCTTTCGTTCAAGCGTAGCGCGTTTAAGAAGTCTGGCGGTATTTGAGCGTACAAGCACACGAACGCTTGCGCAACTAAGTGTTTGCGTGGAGCACGTATATCCGTATCATTTGACGTAGGCTCTGTTTAACAACTGATTTTGCAGGGGGAAAGCCCAACCCTGCGTTTTAGAACAGTACCTTCGCCAGATGCAGATAGTCGGGGTCGAGCTTCTTCTTGTTGTTCACGGCATCGTAGAGGTTGACCGAGACGACGTGTCCCTTGCTGTAGCCGAACACCACGCCCGAGAGCCCCGAGATGAGGGCGAGCGCCGCCTGCTCCCCGAGCTGACTTGCACGGACGCGGTCAATGACGGTCGGCGAGCCGCCGCGCTGGATGTGACCGAGCACGGAGACACGCGTCTCGATGTCCGTATGCGATGCGATGTAGTCACAGACCTCCTGTCCCGATGCCGCGCCCTCGGCAACCACAATGAGGATGTAGCGTTTGCCGTGCTCATAGGCGCGGGAAAGATCCTGCGTGAGCTGTTCCAGATCGAACTCCTCCTCGGGCACAATGATGTACTCCGCACCGCCCGAGATCCCCGAGACGAGGGCGAGCCATCCGCTGCCGCGCCCCATGACCTCAAGGACAATGACGCGGCGGTGTGCCGATGCCGTATCGCGTAGCTTGTTGATCGCGTCGATGATCGTGTTCGCCGCCGTGTCGCAGCCGATCGTGTAGTCCATGCCCCAGACATCGTTGTCAATCGTCCCCGGCAGTCCTACAATCGGAAAACCGTACTCCTCGGAGAGCAGTTGTGCGCCGCGCAGCGACCCGTCGCCACCGATCACGCAGAGCCCCTCAATCCCGCGCTTGATGAGATTCTCATGTCCGAGGCGGCGTCCCTCGGGGGTCTGCCACCGCTTGCAGCGTGCCGTCCCGAGGAACGTCCCGCCGCGCTGGATAATGTCGCCCACATCGCGCGACTGGAGTTCCCGAAGGTTCTCCTCCAAGAGCCCGTGATACCCGTCAGTGATGCCCCAGACCTTCACGCCCTCATAGAGTGCCGTACGTGCAACCGCGCGCGCCGCCGCATTCATCCCCGGGCTGTCTCCCCCGCTCGTCATGATCGCAATACTCTTTAACACGACTCTTCCTCCCCTGCCTATTGATGCGTACAGGACGCACGCAATCCATACATATGAACTCCCTTCATCATAGCACAAATGACAAAAAAAATCCCCTCTTTTTTGAAAAGAGGGGTGAGAAAATGATTGTTTCACGTGAAACAATCAGGATTCCCGTGTGAGATCGCGGAAGCGCGTATACTCCTTCTGAAAGAACAGTTTCACCGTATCTGTCGCGCCGTTGCGGTGCTTCGCGATACTCAGTTCGGTGATGTTCGCGTTCTCCGTATCCTGATTGTAGTAGTCCTCACGATAGAGGAACATGACGATGTCCGCATCCTGCTCGATGGAGCCGGACTCACGCAGGTCGGAGAGCATGGGGCGCTTGTCCGAGCGTCCCTCCGTTGCACGCGAGAGCTGCGAGAGGACGACAATCGGCACAGAGAGCTCGCGCGCGAGCACCTTCAGCGAACGCGTCATCTCGGCGACGGCAAGGGTGCGGTTCTCCGCGCGTCCGGGCGCTTGGATCAGCTGCAGATAGTCGATAGCGATCAGATCCAGTCCGTGCTCCGCCTTGAGCCGGCGTGCACGCGTACGGATGTCAAGAACCGTAGTGCTGCTCGTATCGTCAAAGTACAGGTTCGTCTTCATCATGCGGTCGGCGACCTTGACGAGGCGTTCCCACTCCTCATCGTCCAGTTCCCCGCGTGCCAGACGCGTCGCGTCAATCTGCCCTTCGGCGCAGAAGATACGGTGCATGAGCTGTTCGCGCGGCATTTCGAGAGAAAAGAATGCGACCGTCCCGCCTTGGAGCGCGACATGGGTCGCAAGGTTGAGGACAAATGCCGTCTTCCCCATCGCAGGGCGTGCCGCAACGATGATGAGATCGGATTTTTGCAGGCCGCGCGTCACGGAGTCGAGCGTTACAAGCCCCGTCGAGAGACCCGTGATCCCCCCCTTTGCCTTGGCAAGCTCGCTGACACGATCCACGGCATCAAAGACCACGTCCTTGATCGGCACAAATGTACCCGTCGTCTGTCCGCCTGCGATGGCGAGGATCTTGCGCTCCGCATCATCGAGCTGCTCGGCGATGTCCTCGCTCGCCTCATACGCCGCGCCTGCGATCTCCGTACTCGCGTCGATGAGCGCACGCAGAACCGCCTTCTCCCGCACGATCTTCGCATAGTGGACGAGGTTCGCCGTGCTCGGCACACGATTGGTCAGGTTCGCGAGAAATGAGATGCCGCCGACCTGCTCGATGAGATTCTTCTTTTTCAGCAGTTCCGTCACCGTCACGATGTCAACCGGCTCGCCGTTGCGAACCAGTTCCTCCATCGCCTCAAATACAGCGCGATGTGCCTGCCGATAAAACTCGTCCGCACGCAGCAGTTCGATCGCCTGTGTGACCGCCGCAGGTTTCAGCATCATCGCTCCGAGGACGGACAGCTCCGCCTCAATGTTCTGCGGTGGGATACGTCCTTCCGCCATCGGATTCTCCTTTCGAGATAAACATTCGTGTTTCCCTTTGCCTCGGTAGAGATAGAGATTCTTCTTGATGATTTATCATTCTGTATCTATGCGCAGAATAATATCCTCCCCGCAGCGAATCCTAGTGAAGTAAACGGAAAAAGCGTGCGACCCGCCCCCTGCGGATTTTATTCGTTCAAGCGGAGCGCGTTTGAAATCCGCAGGTATTTCGGCGGACGAGCACGCGACCGTTTACGCAACTAAGCGTTCGCAAGGGGAGGATAACGCCCAACTCATATTACACTTCTTCGGTTTTCTTCTTCCACGCATCGTCCGCAAAGAGAATCGCAAACGCCTCCTCCGCTTTCCTCAGACGGTGTATCTCAAGTCCCAGATGTTCCTCGGGGATGTCCTTCTCGTTCTCCCACGGGATGATGAGGGTGGAGATGCCCGCCTGTCGCGCTCCGTATGCCTTCTCAAACACGCCGCCGACGGGTCTCATCTCCCCTTGCAGCGAGATTTCACCCGTCACAGCGACATTCTGACGAACGGCAGCCCCCGTCACTGCGCTCACGATTGCCGCGAGGATCGCCGTACCCGCGCTTGGGCCGTCGATGTTGCCGCCGCCGATCACATTGACATGGATTTCGTAGTCGTGGATGTCACGCCCGGTGAGCTGGCGCATGACCGATGCCGCGTTGAACACGGAGTCCTTTGCCATACTGCCCGCCGTTTCGTTGAAGCGCACCGTCCCTTTCCCCTTCTCTGCGGCAGGAAACGCCACCGCCTCAATCTCGATGAGCGAGCCGAGAAACCCGGAGACCCCGAGGCCGAACACCCTGCCGACCGCAGGGGTATCGGATGCTTTTTTGCGACCGAACGGATAGAGGCGGCTGACCTGTGCGACTTCGTAAACATCCTCCTTTGTTACATGGAGGGGGACGTTGATTGTTTCACGTGAAACATTTTCCATCGCAGGCTGCCCCGTTTCCCTTGCGGAAGCATCCTGTCCCTCGTGGATTGTTTCACGTGAAACAATGCGCTCAATCTCCGTATCCGACAATCGGTTCAGTGCGAGGCTGTAGGCATCCGCGAGAATGTTGATCGCCTTGCGTCCCTCGATGGTGTACTCACTGATGAGCTGGGCCGCGCCATCATCAAGGGAGACATGAAGTCGCTGCGCTGCATTCTCCACAATCGTAAGGATGTGTGCGGGAGTCAGCGGCTCAAAGTAGATCTCCGCGCAGCGTGAACGGAGCGCGGGGTTGATGTGATCCGCATCGCGCGTCGTCGCCCCGATGAGAACAAAGTCCGCCGGCGCCCCTTCCTCAAAGAGCTTGCGGATGTAGGGCGGCACGCGCTTGTCGTCGGGGTCATAGTACGCCGATTCAAAGTAGGCACGCTTGTCCTCAAGAACTTTGAGCAGCTTGTTTTGCAGCATCTCGTCCATCTCGCCGATTTCGTCGATGAAGAGAATGCCGCCGTGCGCGTCCGTCACAAGCCCGGGCTTTGGTTCGGGTACGCCGCTGTCCGCGAGGCTCTTTTGCGCTCCCTGATAGATGGGGTCATGCACCGAGCCAAGCAGAGGGTTCGTCATGTCGCGCGGATCCCAACGCAGTGTCGTCCCGTCCGTCTCCACGAACGGTGCGGATGCCGCGAACGGGGAAACGGTGCGTTTCTTTGCCGCCTCCAACACGAGCCGCGCCGCCGTCGTCTTGCCCACGCCCGGCGGACCGTAGAGGAGGAGGTGCTGCGGGTAGGGCGAGGACAGTTTCGCCATGAGCGACCGCACGGCACGCTCCTGTCCGACGACCTCGTCAAAGCTGCGCGGGCGCAGCAGCTCCATGACGGACTGTGTGAGGTGAATCTCCTCCAGTGCCTCCAGATCCTCGCGCTTCTTCTTGTCGTGCGGCGACTCTGCGCCGGGGCTCTCCTCTGAGATCACCTGCCGACGGATATCGTCTACATACTCCTCGTGATCCTTTTCGAGCTTTTCCGTCACCTTGCGCTCGATCCGATCCTCAAGGTCGCGGCGGGCGAGCATCCCCGCCATCTGCTCCGTCATGCGGGCGAGGATCTCGGGGATCTCCGCCTCGGACGGCGGCGGGGCAAGCAGCGGATCCTCCTCAAGGATCCGCATGAGGGCGAGCACGCGCTCACGGCGATTCTCCGAGCGCATGAGCGCCATTGCATTCATCTTGCCCGCCTGGATGACAAGCCGCTCCGTCCCCATCGTATCCGCGAGCATCCGAAAGAGTGCGGCGATCTCCGCGTCGATGCGTGCCTCAGGGGTGAGCGCGGGCGTGTTTTCGCCTTTCCCGTCCCCGCCGAACAAATCCTTTAAAAATGACATAGAAATTGTTTCCTTTTGAGAGAAAAGCTGATGAAGAAGCCTTCATCAGCCTGCGTTTATAGTGTTTGATAGTTCTTTGTAAAATACTGGAAATATGATGTATAGGTGGAAGAGATGCCCTGAGAAACCCTAGTGAAGCAAGCGAGAAAAGTCCACGTTCTACCCCCTGAGGATTTCATTCGTTCAAGCAAGCGCGTTTGAAATCCGCAGGTATTAGGGAAGAACTAACTCACTCAGCCATTCATCTTGTCGCATCTTTTCCGCCCTCTCTGCGTCGACAAACTCTCAGCATAGTCATCGCTATGCTTTCGGTTTATCTTCTTGACAGGACGAAAAATCTACACCAATCTGAATCGCTTCATTGAGTCAGTTCTTCCCTCAGCGATAAGTGTACGTTCGCTTGCGTAACGAGGTGTTTGCGAAGGGCACTCGACACCGTGTCTACTCTTTTCTCACATGAATCTTGATCGTGGTGGAGATGTTCGGATGCACCTTGACGATTGCCTCATACAGCCCCTCGCCCACGACCTCGCCGCGAATCGTGATCTTGCGGCGGTCGATGTCGATGTTCTTCTTCTTCAGCGCCTCCGCGACATCCTTGCCCGTCACCGCGCCGAACAGCCGCCCGTTCTCGCCGATGCGCACGGGGATCTCCACCTCGACCTTTTCGAGCTGTGCCGCCATCAGCTTTGCCTCATCAACCGCCATCGCATCCTTGCGTGCCTTTGCACCCGCCTGTGCCTTTGCCACATTCACATTCGCGCTGTTTGCGGGCAGCGCGAACTTTCGCGGCAGGAGGAAGTTGCGCCCGTACCCGTCCGCAACCTCCACAATCTCGCCCTTTTTCCCGATATTTTTAACGTCCGCCTGCAATATGACCTTCATGTGTGTCACTCTCCTCTATGTATTTTCTCGCCTGTTCAACAACATTTCCGCGCACCACCGAGAGGGGTACGCCCCTGACCTGTGCACCTGCGACATTTGCGTGACCGCCGCCGCCGAATGCCTCCATAATCACCTGCACATTCAGCTCACCCGTCGAGCGCGCACTGATGCCGACCATATCGCCCGGCATCTGGAACACGTAGATGCTCATGCGTACCCCGTCCACGCGGAGCATCCCATCCGCCGCCTGAGCCGCGATGATCTGTCCGTTCGCCAGACGCTCCGGAATGCTCCCGACGATGAGCCCGCCCGCGAAGAACTCTGCATTCGCCTTTGCCCGTGCGAGTGCCACCGTCGTTTCGTAGTCGCTCTGAAAGAGTGCCCGCACGAGCACAGGATCTGCACCCGCACGCCGGAGATACGCCGCAGCGTCAAACGTACGGACACCCGCACTGACGTTGAAATTCTTCGTATCCACCACGATGCCGGAATACAGCGCCGTCGCATCGAGACGCGTCAGACGCGCGGTATCGCCGAAATACATGAGAAGCTCCGTCACCAGCTCACTCGCCGAGCTGGATGCGGTCTCAAGGTAGACCAGCAGCGGATTTTTGACAAAGTTCTCGCTGCGGCGGTGGTGATCGATCACGACGACCTTCGGAATGCGGTCGAGCAGCGACTTGTCCGCGAGAATGTGTGGAACGTGTGCATCCACCACAACGAGCAGCGCCGTTGCGGAGGCGACCCCCGCAATATCGCCGGCACGGACAAAGATCTCGTCATACGACTCATCCTTCCGTACCATATCGAGCACGCGGTCAATGCCCTCATTCGTATCACTGAGCACGATGTGCACGGGCTTGCCGAGCGCACGCGCCATACACGCCACACCCATGGCAGCGCCGAAACAGTCATAGTCCTCATTTTGATGTCCCATGACGTAGACCTCGTCCGCGCTCTCCATAATATCACGCAGCGCGTGCGCCACAACGCGTGCCTTGACGCGTGTGTGCTTCTCCACTGCCTTCGCCTTCCCGCCAAAGAACTGCGTCTTGCCGCTGATGCCCGCCGCCACCTGATCACCGCCGCGTCCGAGCGCGAGGTCGAGCTTTGCCGCCGCCTCCTCACCGAGCTCCTTGAACGTCTGATCCGCCGCGAGCGACAGACCGATGGAGAGCGTCACGGGCATCCCCTTCGTATTCACGATCTTGCGCACCTGATCGAGGATGTCAAACTTCTCCGCGATCACATGATCGAGGGCGGCGCGGTCGAGCAGCGCCAAGAACACCCCGTCCGAGACACTCCGCATAAAGCCGCCAAGCCCATTGATCCACGCATCAAGACGCTCGCGCACCGCGAGCAGCAGCATGGACTTCTCCGCCTCCGTCTGTCCCTGCATGATCTCGTCATAGTTGTCAACCTGGATGTAGAGGAGAGCGGTGCGGCTCTCGCGAAACCGCTTTTGCAGATCGCAAAGCTCCGTTTCATCCTCGACATAGAACGCCATCAGCGCATCCATCTGCGTCGGCACAACGCGATGGTAGACATGGTAGGTACGCCCCTCATGGCTAAAGCGGTAACCGCCCTCCGTCCCCCAGATCTCATCCACCTTGAAATCCGGCCAGATGTCCGCCATGCGCGTCCCCTGCTCCGGCTTCGTGCCGCCGAGATATTCCGCAAGCTGACGGTTGCACCACTCCAGGTGTCCGTCCTGCGCCACAACGAGAATCGCCTGCGGGAGCCGATCGACCGCATAGTTCATCACATTGTTGACATTACGGATGATGCCCATACAGTAGCGTTCAAAACGCCGTTCCCTGTCATGACACCGTTCCCACGCAAATGCGGCGAGCAGCGCCCACAGGAGAAGCGCGGCAGCGCCCACATAGGAATTGTAGCAATACGTCATGAGCGCGAGCGCGAGCATGACGATCAGATGGATCGTCAGATCAATCCACGCGGATAGATTTCGCGGCATAGAATCACCTACTTTGCATTTCTTTTGTATATATTATGTTATGTATCTTACTTGTATTTCCTAAATTTTTTCCGATAGTCAAAGGCGATGTCAAACAGCCCCGTCCACGAGATGATCTGTGTCAGAAAGCCGTTGAGTGCAATGAACGCATAGATCAGAATACGCACAAACAGAGAGAGCCCGAAGCGCTGCATCAGGAACTGCACGAGGGAAATCCCCTGCACCAGACCCGCAACGAATGCGATCAGATAGCCGTTCAGCGCCACCTGATAGAGCCACGCGATGTCCCGCGTCGCCCCCCAGTAGATCCCGATCAGGGAGAAGGCAAAGAGATACGGGAAAAAGACCGGCAGGTGCCACGTCGTAAACGGCGGCAGCGGTGCGGCGGGTATCCCGAGGCGTGCGAGCACCTTGCGCAGAAGCACGAACGATGCCATCACCTCGATCACAGAACTCCCGAGAAAGAGCGCGGGCAGCATCAGGACGAACAGATCCAGTACCTGCGCCGACGCAGCGCGTGTCTCCTCCAGCTGTGCCTCATCCATGCCGAAACTGCGGTACATGGCGAGCGTTTCATCCATCGTCGCATCCGCCGCCGACAGATCCATCGCGAATGGATTCAGCCCGAAGAGCAGCAGCATCATCCCCGCCGCCGCCGCCTTTCCGACGAGCGAGGCGAGTGCGCCGCCCATGAGGGCGCGCACGGTCTTTTCCCGCCGCCGAAAGAGCGCGCCGAGAACAATCCCCGTCGGCGCGAACGAGAGCACGAAGAACGCCCCCGTCGCCGGCGTCGCAAACAGCATTGTCAGCAGGAGGGATGCCGCAGCAGCAAGCACGCCCCAACGCAGCCCCTCGCGCACCGTCACGAGCGCGATAAAGACCGGCCACAGCATCCCCATCATCATCGTCAGCATGGGCAGATAGATCGCTGCGAGCGCGTAGACCACCGCTGCGGCAGTCATGACCCCCGCCGTTGCGGCGGGTCTTGCACCTTGCTCACTCATTTCATATCCTTTCAACAGAGTTGATCTACATTCCCTTCCTTCTATAGAAATCTTTTCCATTATAACAGATTTTTGAGGGTCTGTCACGATGTCGCCATACAGCGCAGTCAGCCCCATATCGCCTCAGATGATAGATCCAAACAATATAAACAAGAGGAATTAAATTCATAATTAAATTGAATGTGATTTTTTTCACAGAAATGTTGACAGGAATAAGAACTGATTATATTATGATAAGCAGTAATTTACACGCAGTTTAATGGAGGGCAATTGATGCGGAATTTCTTAGGTGTCCGAATGACACACAAAAAGTATGGTGCTTTGACACTCAGCGTGCTGCTGGGACTGAGTGTCTGTTCCTCTGCCTTTGCGGCGGAGCAGACGGGGACGACGTTCAACAATGGGCGTATCGACGGGAAACCTGCGCTCTTTGCCTCATCCAGTGACTTTAAGAAATATAATGTATGGGACAGCGCAACAAAGACCTACACGTTCACCAAGGACAGCACCCTCAATGTGAGATCCATCACGGGGGAAGCGAATCCGATCAAGGTCAGCGCCCCGGGGGTCACGCTCACGCTGAACTCCAAGGATCAGTACGGCATCCAGAGCTACTGCGAACGTGGATTTAAAGCGGATCACAACTATAAAAAGACCAAGGACATCACCATCACAGCGAAAAAGGTCGTCATCAACGTCGACCAGATTGCAAAAAGCGGCAGCGGCAAGGAGACGTTCGGCATCGTATGCGGCTCGGATAATACAAAGTACAATGTACCTCACAGCACGGTGACCGTGAACGGCGATGTGGATATTACGGTAAAGAACAAATACTACAAAGCGCCGAACGGATCAGGCGAGCAGGATCCCACCTTTACGAACGGCATTGCGACCGTGCATCATGGCAATATCGTCGTAAACGGCAACGCCAAGGTCCATGTGCGCGTGCCCGAGCAGGAGCAGGACTCTCCCAACCGTCCACCCAAGTTCCTGAGCCACTACTATGTCAACGGCATCTTTGCAGGGCTGAACTATGACGAGGACAAGCCGGGCAGCACGGTGACCATCGGCGGCGATGTGGATGTCGATGTCGATGGCACCGGTGTCCATGCGGGCGCACGCTCCCTCATCACGATCGGCGGCGGCGGCACGATCCGCACGAAGCAGGATACCCCACTGCCCCACTTCGCACTGAACGCGGAGGAGGGCACCATCCACATGAACGTCGTGCGTGACAGCGCGGGCAACGTGACGGGTGCCGGCACCCGCACGACCAAGGTCTACGGGAACATTGCGCTCATCAGCCGCGAGGATGGCAAGACCACGCCCGGGAATGCGCCGACCACCATCAACCTCGGACTGACGACAGCGGACTCCGTACTGCATGGCGTTGTGCTCGACGACTTCAAAGAGAAGGATACAACCTACAAGCCTGAAAAACAAGCCGTTCGCGAGAAAACGGGACTGAACCTGTACCTCCAGAACGGCGCGACATGGCACAACAGCAAATGGGGCACACTCCTCACAGGAAAATGGGGCGGTCGGACGCATGACTTTACGGGCAGCAAACTGCGCGCACTGATCGGCGGGGAGACCCCCGAGAAGGCGGGCACCATCCATCAGGAGGACGATCGCCCCATCTCGATTGAGAACTACAGTGGCTATACAAATCTCATGTATAAGCATGACGCTGCAAATCCGTCCTCCATCATCGGCGGCGATATTGTCATCAAAAAGGCAGCACCGAACAGCGGCATCACCCTCCGCACCGACAACGCAGGACTGAACCCCGGCTCCAAGAATCCCGAAGAACGCGGCAAGGTTGAAGCGACGCTCGGCGCACTCGCACAGAAACTCTACTACACCGCCTATCAGAACGGCGAACGGAACCTCAAGGGACAGGTCGGGATCGCCGAGGGACTGACGACCTCCGCTGCCACCCTGCGTCTGGAGGACGTCAACTATGATGCGGCGACGGGACAGGGCAAGTTCACACCGTCCGCAGTCACCTACGGGGCGAACGAGACCGCCATCATGCGCGGCACCAAGACAGGCCTACTCGCCGGCGTACTCCTGTGGAGCGGCAACAACAACGATCTGCAGCGCCGCATGGGCGAGCTGCGTCTCGGGAGCACGGAGCGCGGCGCATGGGTGAAGTATTTCGGCGGAAAAAGCTCCATCGATCAGCCGAACATCGACATGGATCTCACCCGGCACACGGTACAGGTCGGCTATGACCGCGACGTTCGGGACTGGACCGTCGGTGCGGCATTCGACTACGGCAGGATGAGCGCAAACTACAGCGGCGGGCACGCGGACGGGCGCATGGGCAGCCTCGCGCTCTACGGCGCACAGCAGCGAAAGGACGGCTCCTATCTCGACCTCATCGCCCACATCGGACGTATGCATGGCAACTATACGGCGAGCAATGCCGCTGTAACCCTCAGCGGCAGCCAGAAGGCATGGGGAACATCGCTCAGTGCAGAGTACGGCAAACGGATTCCGCAGCACGGCGGCTTCTACATCGAGCCGAGCGCAGAGCTGACCTTTGGCAGACTGCAAGGCTTTGACACGGTCGCACGCGGCGGCGGCAATACGCTGAACATTCATCAGGACGCATTTAACAGCGTCGTCGGACGGCTGAACATCGGCATCGGTCAGGAAACGAAAAAGAGCAATCTTTTCGCACGGCTCGGCCTTTCCCATGAGTTCGCCGGCGGCTTCGACACGCAGTACCATGAGGAAGGCTATGCGCCAAAGGCGACCCATGTATCGCTGAAGGAAACATGGCTGAACATGGAGCTTGGCGGCAGCGTCCGGCTCAGCGACAGCTCCTATGTCTATGCGAACTACACGCGCACCCTCAACAGCGATCTCAACAAGCAGTGGCGCATGGACGCCGGTGTCCGCTTCAGCTTCTAAGGAATCGCTGATAAAATGAAGTCCGTCAGATTGGCGCAGATTTTTCGTCTGAACAAGGAGGCAAACCGGACGCATAGCAAGGGCTATGTGGAGGATTCTAGGGCACAGTGCGGGCGGAAAAGATGCGTTAAGATGGCGGTGCTGAATTTATCAGTGCTTCCCTAAGTCACGGACAGCAGACATCAAAACAGGCTGGTACACGAAGTTTTCTGACTTCGTGTACCAGCCTTTTCGTGTACCTAACGTGCAGGTGTCCGCGCCCTCACTCCCCCATGATGCCCGCCATCCGCAAGAGGTACTGCGCGTTCGTCGTGCGGCAGCGACCCGCGCGGATCTTGAAGTCAAAGAGAATCCGATCGCCCTCGTAGTGCTCCTCAAAATGCGCGTTCTCCACAGGCACACCCGCGCACGCGAGATCGCACAGCTCGAAATCGTGCGTCGTTACAATCGTAATCGCGTGCGGCAGCGTCAGCCGTCGGATCGCCTCACGCGCCCCGACAATGCGGTCGGCAGAGTTCGTCCCGCGAAAGATCTCATCAATCAGAATGAGCATCGGCGTACCGCGCCTACTGCATTCCATCATCTTCTTAATGCGCAGGAGCTCGGCGTAGAACGTGGAGATCCCGCCCGCCAGATCGTCGCTGATCTGGATCGACGTATAGACCGCCATCGGGGTCAGCGCGAACGACGTCGCACACACAGGCGCGCCCGCGTAGGCAAGAACAGCATTCGAGCCCAGCGTCCGCATATACGTCGTCTTGCCGGACATATTCGATCCTGTGATGACAAGCGTCCCCGCTGCGCGGTGTGCATCGTTCGGCGTCGCCGTCTCCTCGGGGATCACGAGCGGCATCGCCCCCTCCGCATCAAGACGCGGCGATCCCCCCGCAAGGAACTGCGGGAACGTGTGAACCGCACGCGTATGCCCCACCCGCGCAAGAGAGAGAAGCACCTCCACCTCCGCCCAGACCTTCAGCCAGCCCGCCGCCGCCGCACCCGCCTGCGTGCGCCAGTGCGAGAAATACGCCATACAGTGCAGATCCCAGAGAAGCCCCCCGTTCGCAAGGATGTAAAAGACAAAATTGCGCCGCATCGCCGCGCACTCCGCCAGCGTCGTGAGACGCGTCTGCGCCTGCCGCGCACGCACGGGCGCAAAGAGCGGCGCGAGAATTGCCGCGAACGCCTCCCCCCGCAGCGGCGCACGCTCCAGCGCGTGAAAGATCCGCCCGTAGAGCCGCAGCTCCCGCGCCATGTGTCCCAGTGGGGCAAGCTCACGCTGCGTACGCGGATAGAACGCCATCGCCACCGTCAGATTGAACATGAAGAGCACGAGCGGCACCGACCACGGACCGTCCGCAAACAGCATCCACAGAAACGAGAAAACAAAAGCATTTGCAAATACAATACCAATACATGAGATGAGTTTCAGCGATCCATTGAGCGGCTGTGCCAGTTCCTTTGCCAGCTCGCGCGTATCGTGTCCGTCCGGCAGACGCGCCCCGCGCGCCTCCAGTTCGAGGCACAGAATCGGATGCGCCAACAGCTCCGCCACCGCCGCCTGACGGCGGCGCGTCCGTGCGAGATTCTTCGGTGTCGCCGTGAGCGCGGCGGCGAGACGCTGCCGCCCCGTCTGCGTCCGCGCGGCACAGAGATACTGATAGAGCGACGCCGCGCCGAAGATGTGCAGATCGCGGTCGGGCGGACGCGTCTCCTTCGCATATCCCGCGCCATCCTCGGGCAGCTTCTTCCACTCCCCCGTAAACCGTGCGAGATACCCCGCCGTCACCGCCAGATACGCCTGTGTCAGCAGGCGCATCCGCTCCAGTTTGCGATGCCGCGCCACGAGCACCGCAAACAGCAGCAGCAGGAAACCGCCCAACAGGAGTTCTGCCGCCGAACCCGCATCATAGCCGTGCAGCAGGACAATCAGCATCACGGGAAAGACCAGCGTACGCGCCAAAATAAAGCGCGTACGCTGCGTGTCCTGCGTCCGCTGCAGCGCAAGCGTATTCTCCCGAACCGTTTCATAGAATAGCTTCTTCAAGACAAGACTCCTTATTATTGTTCAAACAATTCCCATTATACCACAGCTTTTCATGCGCATATAGACAATTTTTCTCAATCCTGTTACAATACACAGGAGATGGGAGGGAATGCCATGCAGGATCCGGATGCCGCCATCCGCCGCATGGAGGCGGCCATACACACACTTACGATACGGATGCAGAGCGCGGCGGGCGATCTCGACTATGAGAGCTTCCTCCATGAGAAACGCACCCTCACCGCCGCCCTCCGCGCCCTGCACAGGCGACGGCAGGAGGGACAAAAGGATGCCGCAGAGTCGAATTTCAGCCAAAATTCAGCATCATCGGATAGGATAAAGACAAATAGTCAATGATTGCATATAAAGGAAAGGAACATACTATGTCACAGCGCATGACAATGGATGAAGTGCTCAAGGAATACGGTGTACCGCAGCTGCGTCTTGACGTACACGCGACGCGCACCGATCTTCTGAAGCTCCGCGAAAAGCTCATGGCGATCCGCGACCTCTCGGACGGGCGCGAGCAGGGCTATCTTGAGATCGACTGCAAACTCTACATCGACGTGGACGACATCGACCGCTACCTCTCGGGCGAACTCGACACCGTCGGTGAGATCTACGCCTTCCCCGAGGACGTGAAGTCCTATCGGGAGTAAGGCATCCTCGCGTGCTCCTCGCAGAACGCCTCGTTACGCAAGCGGTCGTGTGCTCGTCCGCCTAAATACCTGCGGATTTCAAACGCGCTTCGCTTGAACGGTCAAAATCCGCAGGGGGCGGGTCGCACACTTTTTCCCGCTTGCTCCACTAGGGTTTGCTACGGAGCACCGCTCGTCAAGGTATTAATTTGCGTTTTTCAATTCGGTTACGAATACCGGGACTATCCCCGTTTCGAATGATATATTAAAGGAGAACATCGAATGAACCTGAAGAAACTCATCGCAGCGGCAATGGTCGGCTCGCTGACCCTGACCGCCCCCATCCTCGTCCCGAACGCCGTGCAGAGCACGCTCGGCGCACAGGTTGAGGCGGCAAAGGGCGGCGCACGCCTCGCGCCGAAGGCGGCTCCGTCCGCACCAAAAGCGGCACCGTCCACACAGAGCGGCAGCCAGAGCAAATCCGTCTCGGGCAACGGCGAGGGCTACGCACCGTCCAAGAGTGCGAACCAGCTCGACAAGAACGCGCCCGCCGCAGGCGCAAAGGCGAACACCGCCGGCGCTGCGAGTGCGGCGCAGAAAAGCTCGGGCTGGGGCAACACCCTCAGAAACATCGGGCTTCTCGCAGGCGGCATGATGCTCGGCGGACTGCTCGCCTCCATGTTCGGCATGGGCGGCGGGATGCTCGCCGACATCCTCGGCGTCCTCGCGAATGTCGCCATCGCCGTCGTCGCCTTCATGGCGATCCGCTGGGCGTGGAACCGTTTCCGCTCCCGCAAGGAGGAGAACGCCTACCAAAGCGCGGCACGCCCGCAGCAGACGGCGGCACCGCAGCCGCCCATCACGGACATCCGCCCGCAGGGCGCACCCGCATCCTACGCCGCCCCCATGGCACACGGCACGATCGCAGGGGAAGCCCCGCACACGATCGCCGACCACTACCGCAATCGCTGACAACGCAGACAAGCATCCCCCGCAGGTTTTGATACCTGTGGGGGATGCTTTTTTTGTTAAGTCAGATCAATTTCATGTGCCGCGAACTGATAAATACAAAATAATTATATAAAATAACGATAAATAACTATAAATTAGAATAAATAACACACAAAAAAGCATATTTTCCGTGTGATTTTCGCTTGAAAAAGACGTTCTCATCGTCCATAATAGAGGCATAACAGAGGAGAAACGTATGTAAAGGAGTATCAAGCCATGAAAGAATCTGCCTACGCCGCCATAGATACACTGATTACACGCTATCCCGCGCTCGCGCCCTGCGCCGCCGACGTACGCGATGCAGCACAGGCGCTCATCACCTCCTACCGCGCGGGCGGCAAGCTCCTCGTCTGCGGCAACGGCGGCTCTGCGGCGGACGCGGAGCACATCGTCGGCGAGCTGATGAAGGGGTTTCTCCTGCCGCGCCACCTCGGCGAGGATCTGATGGAGAAGCTGCACGAAGCGTGTGACGCGACCGATCCCAAGACCGTTGACTACCTCATGCAGAACCTCCAAGGGGCGCTCCCCGCGATCGCGCTGCCCTCGCAGCTCGCGATCAGCACGGCGTTCGCAAACGATCAGGCGCCCGACCTCACCTTTGCCCAGCAGGTACTGGGGCTCGGCAGACCCGCAGATGTCCTGCTCGGCATCACGACCTCGGGGAACTCGAAAAACGTCCTCTACGCGCTGCGCGTGGCACGGGCGCTCGGCATGAAAACCATCGCCCTCACGGGGGCATCGGGCGGCAAATGCACCGCAGACGGCTGCGCCGACATCACGATCCAAGCGCCCGCCGATGAGACCTACAAGATACAGGAGTACCATCTCCCCATCTACCACGCCCTCTGCATCGCTGTGGAGGAGGAGTTTTTCGGCGCATAATTTATAGGAAGCACTGATAAATTCAGCACCGCCATCTTGACGGACTTCATTTTATCAGCGATTCCTTTATTAAAGGAGGAACCCCCATGCCACTGACCTACGATGATTTCAAAAAGCTCGCGAACGGCAGCGACATCCGCGGCGTCGCCGTCGCAGGCGTCGCGGGCGAGCCCGTCACCCTCACCCCCGAGGCGGCGAACCGCATCGCCGCCGGCTTCGTGCGGCTTCTCTCGGAAAAGACGGGCAAGCAGCCCGCCGAGCTCCGGATCGCCGTCGGACACGACTCGCGCATCTCCGCGCTCGCCATCAAGGACAGCGTTCTCACTGGCCTCACGCACACGGGCGCACACGGCATCGACTGCGTGCTTGCCTCCACGCCCGCCATGTTCATGGCGACCATCTTCGAGGACACGGCGGCGGACGGTTCGATCATGATCACGGCGAGCCACCTCCCCTACAACCGCAACGGGCTGAAATTCTTTACCGCGGCGGGCGGCGCAGACAAGGCGGACATCCAAAAGATCCTCGCCTATGCGGCGGAAACCCCCGAGGCGCACGGCACACTTGAGCACGTACTGAAGTTCGACCTCATCGGCAGATACAGCGCACACCTTGCGGATAAAATACGCACAGCGCTCGGCGGCGCGGAAAAACCGCTCGCGGGGATGCACATCGTCGTGGATGCGGGCAACGGTGCGGGCGGCTTCTTCGCGGGACGCATCCTCACCCCGCTCGGCGCGGACACCACGGGCAGCCGGTTCCTCGACCCCGACGGGCATTTCCCGAACCACGTCCCGAACCCCGAGGATCCAAAAGCCATGCGTGCGATCAAGGAAGCCGTCATCGAAAATGACGCCGATCTCGGGCTCATCTTCGATACCGATGTGGACCGCATGAGCGCGGTGCTCGCGGACGGCACGGATGTCAGCCGCAACGCGCTGATCGCCATGATGGCGGCGATCCTCGCCCCCGACTACCCCGGCTCGACCATCATCACGGACTCCGTGACCTCGGACGGCCTCACCGACTTCCTCGAAAACGTCCTGCATCTGAAGCACCTGCGCTATATGCGCGGCTACAAGAACGTCATCAACGAGTGCATCCGCCGCAACGAGGCGGGCGAGGTCTCGCCGCTCGCGATTGAGACCTCGGGACACGGCGCACTCCGTGAGAACTACTACCTCGACGACGGCGCATACCTCGCCGTGAAACTCCTCATCGCTGCGGCAAAGGCACACGCCGAGGGAAGATCCCTCGCCGATCTCATCGCCGCACTGCGCCACCCCGCCGAGGCGCGTGAGATCCGCCTGAAGATCACGGGCACGGACGACACGAAGTCCTACGGAAAGGAAGTTCTCGCCGCATTCGAGCAGCGTGCCCGCGCACATGGGATCACCATCGCCGCCCCCTCCTACGAGGGCGTGCGCCTCGTCATGGACGGCGGATGGGCGCTGCTGCGGATGTCGCTCCACGATCCGAATATGCCGCTGAACATCGAGGCGGACAGGGAGGGCGGAGCGGACGAAATCGAACGCCGCATCAAGGAACTGCTCACGGGATTTGATGCGCTCGACCGTTCGGGATTCCGCGTCTGACCTTACACAGGGGCTGCGGTGCGAAGTATTTGCTTCGCACCGCAGCCCCTTTCATCGCCGCAGCTCCCCACCGTTTTTCGTTCCTTACCCAATTTTAAGCACGTTTCATCTCTGCAGCGGTATCAAATAAGCTGCTTTTATGTTATAATACCTCTGATATTTTAAAATTATTTTTTGAGATATACATCCTAGCAGAATAGGACAATCAAAGGATAGGGGACGCAGCAATATCATGATAAAACTTATTCGGGAGCTGCGCGAACACGGCGTTCTGCTCCTGTGCAGCGCAGTGATCGCAGCTGCCGCGCTCATCTCGTGGGAGGCGCTCTCCGTCTCCCCCTATCTGCCCGTTCAGTCAGAGTATGCCGTATGCGAGACCGAACCCACATACAAGGATGTCATCCGGTTCGATTACGACAAATTCGAATGGCATCCCTACCACTTCCCCCTGCAGCCGCATCTGCCGGCGGGCGCAAAAACCGTCTATCTCACCTGCGTGGTTCCTGCGGACGCGCCTCTTTTTTTGGACCATCTGCTGTTTACCACGACGAATCAGGATATCTATGTCTATCTCGACAACGATCTGATCTACGTCCACGGCGACTGGTCGGAGCTGACGGACTCGCGCGGACGGACACTGCACTTTCTCCATACCGACGAGCCGCTCAGCGGAAAACGCGTCACCCTCATGATGCACACGGGCTATGCGAACTGGCTCGGCACGCTCGACTACTTCTTCTTTGGCAGCGAAAAGTCCCTCATGCACAAGCTGAGCGCATCCGATGCCATCTACATCGCGAGCGTCTCCATTGCGATCTCGCTCATCGTCTTTCTCGTCATGGATCTCATCTGGCGCAACATCCGTCACCGACGGCAGATCCAGCACTACCTCATCGGCTTCCTCATCAGCTTCATCCTGTGGACGTCGGGCACCTCGTCGTTTTTCTCGCGCACCTTCGGTCTGCTCGAACTCTGGTGGGAGCTGCACCTCATCATGCTCTACATCATGCCGATGACGTTTGCGCGGATCACGCAGGAGATCGTCGCGACGCGCTATAAAAAGATCATACATACCATCATCGTCGTCTATATCCTGCTCTTCATCGTGGCGAGCATCACGGAGATCTGCGGCTTTGACGGCTACATGAACCTGCTCTATCTCTTTTATCCCATCCTGTTTGTCAGTTGTCTGTTCATCATCTATACACTGCTGCGCTCAAACTGGAAAAAACATCCCTCCTGCCGCTACGGACTGGTCGCCATCGCATCCCTGACCCTTTTTGTCGGCATCGACGCGCTGCACTGGGAGTACCATCTCTTCGCCGCCATGCTCTCGACCACGATCTTTTCCATCTACAGCACCATCCCGTTCGTCTTCTTCCTCATCCGTGAGCAGATGCTGATGGATGCGCAGCTCGCACAGCAGAACGAGACGCTGGCGCGCGAGCTGCAGGAGACGCAGAACGAGGCGGTGCGCGACTACCTCACGGGCTGCTACAACCGCCACCAGCTCGCCGACGGTGTCGCCAAGTTCTCCATGCTCGCCAATACGCGCGACTTCAAGTTCTCGTTCGCCATCTTTGACGTGGATCACTTCAAGCAGGTCAACGACACGCGCGGACATCTCGGCGGCGACCATGTGCTCAAGCAGATTGCCGACACCGTCCACGCGCGGATCGACCGCCGGCACGTCTTTATCCGCTACGGGGGCGACGAGTTCATCCTGCTCGCCCTGCACTACGACCTCGCGGCGATGGTCGCGTTCTGCGAGGAGCTGCGCAAAGCCATCGAACAGAACATCGCGGGTGTGACCACGAGTTTCGGTGTCTCCACGTGGCACGGCACGGGCGACCACATGGCACACCTCATGGAGCGCGCCGACCGCGCCCTCTACCGCTCGAAGGAGAAGGGACGCAACGCCGTTTCCGGCGAGGACGAATGCCCCGCAGAACCGGAGCAGCAGGATACGGCAGCCGAATAACGAGGCAACGGGACGGACACATGAGAGAGCAGACATTCATGTGCTTGTTCCGTTTTTGTTGTGCCGATTTTTTCTTGATAATATTCGCATTCTTTTCATTTCTCTATTGTTCCATCTCCTGTGGATATGATATAATAAAGGAAATATCAGTAAAATATCGTTTCCGCTCCTGCCCATAAAGGGGGTGCTGACCTATGAAAAAGTCCCTTTCCTTTCTGCGGAGCAACCTCCTCTCCCTGCTCTGCATATCGCTCCTGATCGGCACGTTCGCCGTCGCCTGCCGACTGCTCGCAACCCCGCCGGATCCCCTGATACATGCGGAATACGCCGTCGCACAGGGCGATCCCTCGTACAACGACATCATCGGATTCCGCGCCGGGAGGCTCGACTGGCAGGATTATGACTACCCCATGCCGCCGCCGATTCCGCATGATGCGACGGCGGTCTACCTTTCGTGGCGGATTCCGATCTCGGCGCGTTTCTTCAACGAGCACATCCTGTTCACCACGACGAACCAGAACGCCTATGTCTATCTGGACGACGAGCTCGTCTATGTCCACGGCGACTGGTCGGATGGGACGGACTCGCGCGGGCGTTCGCTCCACTATCTCCATCTCGATCAGAACATCGCGGGCAAACGCCTCACGATCCTGCTCCACTCGGGCTATCCGAACTGGCTCGGCAGCATCGACTACCTCGTCATCGGCAGCTCCGCCCTCTTTCTGCGGAACATCAGCCTCGCCGATGCCATCTACATCTCCAGTCTGTCGGTCGCGCTCGCCCTCATCGTGTTCCTCGTCATGGATCTCGCGTGGCGCAGGGCGCACGCACAGCGGCGGCGCGTACAGTTCTACCTGCTCGGCTATCTCACGACCTTCCTCCTCTGGACGACGGGCACCTCCTCGTTCTTCCCGCGTATGTACGGCATGGCGAATTTCTGGTGGGAGCTCCATCTCATCACGCTCTACCTCATGCCGATCTTCTGCGCGCGCATCACACAGGAGATCGTCTCTCCGCGCTACATCGCCCGCGTCAAGACGACAATGCAGATCTTCGTCATCCTCTTTGGATGTGCGACCCTCACGGAGATCGTGGGGATGGACGGCTACATGAACCTCATCTTCCTGTTCTATCCGCTCGTCCTTGCCGGATTCCTCCTGCTCATCTACACCCTCGCGCGTTCCAACTGGAGCTACCATCCCGGCTGCCGCTACGGCATGTTTGCCGTGACCTCGATCCTCACCTTCGGCGGGATCGACGCGCTGCACTGGGAATACCATCAGTTCTCTGTCATGTTCTCGACCACTGTATTCTCCATCTATGCCGCCGTCCCGTTCATCTTCCATACCATCCGCGAACAGATGATCAAGGATGCCGCCCTCGCCGAGCAGAACAAAACGCTCACCCGCGAACTGGAGATCTCGCAGGACGAGGCACAGCGCGACTTCCTCACGGGCTGCTACAACCGGCACCAGCTCAGCGACGGCTTTGCCAAATTCTCCGCCCTCTCCTATGAGCGCGGCTTCAAATTCTCGTACGCCATCTTTGATGTCGATCACTTTAAGGCCGTCAACGATACCAAGGGACATCTCGCCGGCGACCATATCCTCAGGCAGATTGCCGACACCATCCACGAGGAAATCGACCGTCGGCATCTCTTCATCCGCTACGGGGGCGACGAGTTCATCCTCCTCGCCCTGCACTATGACCTGGCGGCGATGGTCGCGTTCTGCGAACACCTCCGCGAGATCCTCGAACACAGCCTAGGCGGCGTCACACTCAGCTTCGGCGTATCCACATGGCACGGCAGGAACGACCGTATGCGCGCCCTCATGGAGCGTGCCGACCGCGCCCTCTACCTCTCGAAGCAGAAGGGGCGCAATACCGTCTCCGGCGAGAACGAGGAAGGTGCGGCGTAGCCCCCCATCACACTCTATAGATAAAAAAAGAGCGCCGTTTCCGCAAATGGCGCTCTTTTCCATTGCATGATAGGTCGGCGGTGCATTTTGCCAATGCTGACGCGATGTGCTACAATGAAGGCGTTTTCCCGCCCCGCAAGCAGGGCGCATCCATAGAAAGCGAGGTTCTCATGTTCTGTCCCAAATGCAATAAATTCGTTCCCTCCTCCGCCAACGCCTGCCCGAACTGCGGCATCCCCATCATCACCGGGTTCTCCCCGAACTACGGCGCGGGCTTCGACCTCGGCACAGACGACAGCGAGAGCCGAAACGACGCCCCGCCGCGCCGCGTGCCGGACTCCGACCTCTACGACGAGATCCCGGACGACGAGAACGTCGTGACCGAGAATGCCGCACCCGCCGGGATCGCCGGCAAGCTCAAATCCCTGTTCGGATTCGGGAAGAGCTGAAACCACGCACACAAAAAAGGGTCTGCCACGCGAAGTACAGCTTGCGGGGCAGACCCTTTGTCTGCGGGAAATGGTGCGATTGGCGCGAGTCGAACGCGCGACCCTCTGCTTAGGAGGCAGATGCTCTATCCTTCTGAGCTACAACCGCATTTTCATGATTTTATCAAATTTAAACGGGATATGCAAGCCCCGCCCGCACACATGGCGCAGCATCACGATGCGGACCGCGTACGCCACGCACACGCAAAAAAGGGACTGCGTGTGCAGTCCCCCGTACTGTCCGCTCAGGCGAGCTTTTCCGTGTCCACCGTGCGGATCGCAATGTCCTTGATGGAGACGGGATACGCCTCACCCGCGACAATCGCCTTCTTGTCGATGACATTCTGCAGGCAGGTCGTGACCTCCGCCTTCGTGAGTCCGTCCTTCGGATCCATCAGACCGATCGTCATCTCCTTGCCGCCCGAGAGCTTCATCGTCATGCGCAGCTGTTTCTTCGTCGCCATGTGCCATACCTCCTTTCCGTTCGTGAATCATGCCGTCCTCAGTCCTCCAGAACGGCGCTGTCCGTGCGCATCACGTGACTCAGACCGTGCTTCTGGAGTTCCGCGAAACCGCGCCCGACCGTGAGCGCATCCGCATCCGCGAGGTTCGGGGCAAGACCGCTGATCGTACGGTTCTTGTAGATCGTCTTGCCGTCCGAGCCAACCCCCGTGATGACCTTGAGCGTGAGCTTGCTCGCTGCATCTTTGCGTGCCATGTGAATCAACTCCTTTCTCTTTTCATTTCGTAAGCGCCTTACACACGAATACCTGCCGCCGCGAAAAAAAGAGGGAGCCTCTGCAAAAAAAATATTTACAAACGAACATCTTTTCTATATAATACAATTCAGAAAGGAACAGGTGATTGTTTTATAGGAATCGCTGATAAAATGAAATCCGTCAGATTTGTGCAGATTTTTCGTTCGGTATCAGCGCTTCCCATAGTTTCTCGTGTCTGTACGAATCGCCAACGGCAGACAGGAGGGGCGGCAGAATCCCGCCCGCAGAAAGGAGTACGAACATGAATCGGACGAAGAGAGAACTACTCATGCAGAAACTGCCCGCCGCGACGGACATTCTCGCACTCGTACCCGAGCCCGGCGCAGACGGCGAAACCGCGACCGTCATCCATACCGCAGGCGGCGGCACACTGCGGCTTGCCGCCGCCACGGACTGCCTCGTGTCCTGCCTCGCCGCACGCGAGGACAAGGACATCCGTCTCATCCGCCGGAGCGCCGCACGTCTGCTGGCACGGCGGCGCAACATCGTCCTGCCCATCCTCTACGGATGTGTGCTCGCCCCGGTCATGGTGCGCCCCGTCCAAAAGCACGGCGGCAGGCTCGGCTACATCAACATCGCACACAGACCGCTCGTCGCCGCAGGTGGGGGCGGCACCGACCTCGCGCTCCGGAGCGGGATCGTTCTCCACTCCCTCTGGCAGCCGCCCACCGTCAAGAAGCTCGTCCACGAGGGACGCGCCGTCCACTACAAGCTCATCGTCGATGCACAGCAGCAGCTGCGGCGCGTCGAGGAGTTCGCCTAATGCTTGCAGGACCCTCTGCCCTGCGTCGTCCAAAAGCAAATCCCGATGGGACAGCTGCGACAGCGTCTCCCACACTTGCATTTTCCCCCGATTCATTGTATGATACACATACAGAACAATGGAGGATACAATATGCAAATCGCAAGCCGCTTCACCATCGCCATCCACATCCTCGTCTGCGTCGAACTCTACGGTGCGGATACGCCCATGACGAGCGAGAGCCTCGCGGGCAGCATCGGCGTGCATCCCGTCGTCATCCGCCGCATCCTCGGCCAGATGCGCCGCGCGGGGCTCATCACCGTGGCACGCGGCAGAGAGGGCGGCGCACACATCGCGCGTCCTTTGGAGGAGATTACGCTTGCCGATGTCTTTCGCGCCGTCGAGAGCATCAGCGGCGGCACACTGTTCAGCTTCCACGAGAACCCGAACCCCGCCTGTCCCGTCGGACGGAACATCCACACGATCCTCGATCACCACCTCGCCGCCATCCAGCACACCATGGAACGTGAGATGGAGGCGGTCACCCTCGCACACGTGATGGAGGAGGCACGGGAGCGGGTGAGAGATTCCTCCCCTCTGCACGCGACGATCTCATGAAGTGGGTATCCCATATCACCCTCACCGCCACAGCCGCCTATGCCGTCACCGCCGATCCGATGCTGACGGCGGCGGCGGCGGTCGGTGCGGTTCTCCCGGACAAGGTCGAGTGCAGCCCGCAGAGCGTCGGATGGAGCACGTGGCGCAGCCGCCACCGCGGGTGGTCGCATTGGCCGATGCTCTACATCGCGCTCATCGGCGGGCTGATGCAGGCGCAGCAGTATTTTTTTTACGATGCGGCGTTCTTCGCCGTCCTCACATGGATCTTCGTCGGCGCACTCTGTCACATCGCGGAGGATGCCGTCTGCGGCAAGGTGCCGCTCCTCTATCCCACGCAGAAGGCCGGTGTACGGCTCTTCACCGTCGGTTCGCTGCGTGAGTATCTGTTTGTGCTCGTCTGTATTGGCATGATCTATACAGTACAATATTTTCTGCATATGTAAAAACGCCCTTGCAAGAGCAGGGCGCTTTTGATATAGGCACATTTCAATCCATGACGGCATCGTCAGAGATAAAACACAAACATTTTTTCGTAAAATGATTCCCTCTATTCTTCTTGACGATGTCACACGTAAATGATAGAATAAAGTTATAAAAAGGGCACTGCCGTAGTCGGCTCCCTCATAATAGGATGAAATTTCCGCCTACTGTTTGGAAGCTGAAGGCGGATTTTTCTTATCTTATCTTATAATTTGATCGCGAGGATCAAAGCAATGAGCAGAATCAGAAATGTAAACATCTCGTACACACCCATGCCATCACCCCCTTCCATGCGGAAAAGGGGAACCGCCCTTTTGGCAATGCCTTGCTTACAGTATACCACAAGAACATATGTAGTACAATAGAACAATCCCCTTGACGCGCGAGCATCAAGGGGATTCTTTTCATGCTGGAACACGATCAAATATCGAGATTCCGCACGAGCCGCGCGTTCTCCTCGATGAACTGGCGACGCGGCTCGACCTTGTCGCCCATGAGGATGGTAAAGAGCTCGTCCGCCGCCTCGGCATCCTCCGCACCGACCTGAAGCATGGTGCGCCCCTCGGGGTTCATGGTGGTCTCCCAGAGCTGCTCGGGGTTCATCTCGCCGAGACCCTTGTACCGCTGGATGGTGACGCCGTCGCGCCCGATCTCGTCGAGCTTTTTCGCCTGTTCCTCGTCGGAGTAGGTGTAGAAATGCTTCTTGTCCTTGCGGATCTGGTAGAGGGGCGGCTGCGCGATGTAGACGTGCCCGTGATCGACGAGCGGCTTCATGTAGCGGTAGAAGAAGGTGAGTAACAGGGTGCGGATGTGTGCGCCGTCCACGTCCGCATCGGTCATGATGATGATTTTGCTGTAGCGGCGTTTCGAGAGGTCGAACTCCTCGCCGATCCCCGTGCCGAATGCGGTAATCATCGTACGAATTTCGGCGTTGGCGAAGATCTTGTCCAGACGTGCCTTCTCCACGTTGAGGATCTTGCCGCGCAGGGGCAGGATCGCCTGGAAGCGGCGGTCGCGTCCCTGCTTCGCCGAACCGCCCGCAGAGTCGCCCTCGACGATATAGATTTCGCATTGATCGGGGTCTTTGACGGAGCAGTCCGCGAGTTTGCCCGGCAGGCTCGACACCTCCAGCGCGTTCTTGCGCCGCGTGAGTTCGCGTGCCTTGCGTGCCGCCTCGCGGGCACGGGATGCCATGAGTGCCTTGTCGAGCACCTTTTTCGTCACGGCGGGGTTCTCCTCGAAATACTCGGTCAGCCCCTCGGTGACGATGGAATCGACGATGCCGCGCACCTCGGAGTTGCCGAGTTTCGTCTTGGTCTGCCCCTCGAACTGCGGTTCGCGCACCTTCAGACTGATAACGCAGGTCAGCCCCTCGCGCACGTCCTCGCCCGAGAAGTTGCCGTCCTTGTCCTTCAGCACATTCAGCCGCCGCGCGAAGTCGTTCGCTGCACGCGTGAGCGCGATTTTGAACCCCGCGAGGTGCGTACCGCCCTCCTCCGTATTGATGTTATTGACGAAGCTGTAGATGTTCTCCTGATAGCTGTCGTTGTACTGCATGGCGATCTCAACAACGGTGTCGTCCTTCACGCCGTTGAAGTAGATCGGCTCCTCGTTGATGGTCTCCTTTTTGCGGTTGAGGTGGGAGACGAAGGAGCGGATGCCGCCGTCGAAATGGAAGGTCTCGCGGCGCTCCTCCGCACCGCGCTCATCGACAAGGGTGATTGTGATGCCGTGGTTGAGAAAGGCAAGCTCGCGCAGACGGTGTTTCAGCGTCTCGAAGCTGTAGGTGGTGACGGTGAAGATCTCAGGATCCGGGACGAACCGGACGCGCGTGCCCGTGGTCTCGCTCGTGCCGATCTCGTGCAGTTTCTCGGTCGTCACGCCACGTGCAAAGGAGATGGCGTAGATTTTCCCGTCGCGGCGCACTTCGACATCCATGGAGGAGGAAAGCGCATTGACGACAGAAACGCCGACGCCGTGCAGACCGCCCGATACCTTGTAACCGTCGCCGCCGAATTTGCCGCCCGCATGGAGCACGGTGAGGACAACCTCGACGGCGGGCATCCCGCTCTCGTGCATATCGACGGGGATGCCGCGCCCGTTGTCCGTGACGGTGATGCTGTTGTCAGGATGGATCACGACCTCTACGTTGTCGCAGTAGCCCGCGAGCGCCTCGTCGATGGAGTTGTCCACGACCTCATAGACGAGGTGATGCAGTCCGCGCTCGGATGTCGAGCCGATGTACATACCGGGGCGTTTCCGCACTGCCTCCAGTCCTTCGAGGACTTGGATCTGTCCCGCGCCGTAGTCGGCATCGACGGCGGTCACCTCATCGCCCATCTCCTCCGTGCCGATCGCAACGCCCGTGAGGTCGGGGGCATCCGCCATCTCGGCGGCTTCCTTTGCCTCCGCCTCGGTCATCGGACGAGCCTCCGACTGGTCTTCATTTGCACTTAGGTCGATTGTCTTTGCCATAATGTCCTCCTTGGGGCTGTTCTTAACGTCTATTTATAATGTCGCGTATACGATCACAGTGCTAAGAGCCAGACTTTTTCAATCTTGTACTGATCGCAAATAGGGCGGATTTTCACGCGGATTTCGTCGATGGTGAGGATCATGAATCTCGCCCCTTTCTGCTCCTATTTTTCTCAGTTATTTCGTTCAATAAATCGGTACAGTATGCACGCAGCATCGGAATATCCTCATGAATCATATCCCAGACCTTATCCATATCAATCGAGCTGTGGTAGGTGTGCGCGAAGAACGTCCGCATCCCCTTGATGAGTTTCCACGGAATTTCTGTATGATTTTCAACAAACTCATCCGAGAAAGACTTTGCGACCTCTCCAATGGTCTGAAGTGCCATGGAACACGCATGACGATAGAGGCGATCTGCATAAAAGGCTTCCTGTGTTCCACCAAAACGTCGGGTAGCTTCGTCGATATCATCACAATACTGCACGATAATCTGTAGAATCTGCGCGTCTTTCGATGTGAGCATCATAGAGTAGTACCTTGTCCCTCTCAATGTATTTCGCAAAAATCGGATACTCTGTCGGAACGCGCGTGATCATATCCACCTCTTTAGCAAGGGCTTCCTCCGCATCCATACGAAAGGCGATGAGGTCAAGCAGACGAACCCCGCGATCTGACTCCACATAAAAATCCACATCGCTGTCCTCACGCGCCTCGCCGCGTGCATATGAACCGAAGAGCCAGACTTTTTCAATCTTGTACTGATCGCAAATAGGGCGGATTTTCGCACGGATTTCGTCGATGGTAAGGATCATGAATCTCGCCCCTTTCTCTATGGAAACACTGGTAAATTCACTGCGCCAATCCGAGGATCTATTTTATCAGCGATTCCCTATGATTTCTTCTTTGCCTTACGCTTCTTCATTTCTTCCCAAAACTCACGCGTGGTGATGAGTTCGCCCCGCAGTTCCCAGAAGGTGCTTTGGATTTTCTTCGGCGTGACCTCCTCGGGCGGTAGGCCGCGATGAAGCATGGTGAGCAGACGCGCATTCGCGCTGTCCTGTGCGGTATACTCCGTCTCGCCCGCGATACGGCGGACGAGGTCGGCGCGCTCGCTGCCGAGCAGGAGCGCGTCGCAGGAGGGGATGCGGCGCACGATGTCCGCGAGTTTGATCCACGGCTCGCACAGGAGGATGACACGCACCTCACGGCGCACGCTGCGCTCCTCGCTGCGGCGGCAATCGTGGCAGATGTCCTTGACAAGCCGTCCGCAGGAGGGACAGGGGGTCATCCCACGCTCCTCCTTGAGACGGCGTGCCTTGCGCGTCGTCTGATAGGCGCGTCGGATATGCGTCGCGAGTTTTTCATCCGATACACGCGCAGCGAGTGCCGCACCCGTTGCGATCTCCGCATCCGTAAGCCCCGTCTGCGTGACGGCGCGCGCATAGGCGGCACGCGTCTCCGCATCGCCGTCCTCGGCGGCGGGCGGCAGGGGGCGCGGCGAGCGCGCAAAGACAATTTCTTTCACCAGCCGCCCGCCCGCGTAGTTGTTGACGCGTTGGATGATTTCGGGCGCAGACATACGCATCTCGTTTTTCCACGTCGCGTCGGGCGCGTAGAGGAAGAGCCTGCCGTCCTTTACGGCGACGGCACGCACGCGGCGTGCGACCATCTCGCCCATGATGTCCGCCCAGTGGGAGAGCGTGGTATGTGCGATGTAGTCGCGCTCGAACCGGGGACCGAGGCGATGCACGGCGGCACGCACATCATCTCCTGCGTTTGCCGTGCCGAGTGTGGTGCGCATAAATCCGCCTCCATTCCTTCGCCGTGTATGCTCCACGCGGCTGTGATACGTTCCACTTCGTCTGTAAGAACACTACATCTCCCGTATCTGCCCATGTTCCACATACCGATACGTTCCCATGCGCTGCTGCGGGAAATACG